>CAZHWD010000143.1:0-50679 GCA_964536335.1 uncultured Eudoraea sp.
CAAAATATTATTCTGACCCGTATATAGTGTAAACGCTAAATTATAAAATTGATTGTTAAGAAAGCGTTTTCTCAATTTTAATTAGATAAATGTGCAACTGGTTATTGTACATTTAATTTTTGGTTAGTTTGGTTTGGTATAGCCCCCGTGAATTCTTTCACGGGGGTTATTTTATGGCTTTTGCTATTCTATTTAGCTAATTATATTTACTTCAGGGTTAATGTCGATGCCAAATCGCTTTAATACGGCGTCCTGAATTTTATTTGCTAATAGTAGTAACTCTTGTCCGCTTGCACCTCCATAGTTTACCAGGACCAAGGCTTGGTTTTTATGAACCCCGGCATCACCAAATCTTTTTCCTTTAAATCCACACTGCTCAATAAGCCATGCGGCGGGAATTTTATAAGTAGTTTCTGAAATTTGGTAAAAGGGAGCTTCAGGATTATTATCCGAAAAAGTAATAAACTTGTCTTTTGTAATTACTGGATTTTTAAAGAAACTTCCACTGTTCCCCAATTTAATTGGATCTGGGAGTTTCTTTTGGCGAATCGCAATTACCGCGTCGGAAACATCCTTGATTGTAGGGTGTTCAATCTTTTTTTCTTTTAATTCAGATTCAATTGCACCATAAGAGGTATTAAGTCTATGCGGCGATTTATTTAGTTTTAAATTTACTGATGTAATAATATATTTACCCTTCCCTGCATTCTTAAAAATTGAATCTCTATAGCCAAACTGGCAGTCAGACTTAGAAAAAGTGATGAGTTGCTTAGTGGAAACATCCATGGCTTCACAGTTTACAAAGTAATCCTTAAGTTCAACTCCGTATGCGCCTATATTTTGTATTGGTGAGGTGCCGACATTTCCGGGTATTAGCGAAAGATTTTCCAACCCTCCGTAGTCATGATTAATGGTCCAAATCACTAATTCATGCCAGTTCTCTCCCGCCATAATCTTTAGAATGACGTGATTTTCATCTTCTGAAAGCAGGGTAATTCCTTTGATGTTGATATGCATGACTAATGCATTTAAATCATTGGTAATTAGCACATTGCTTCCACCGCTTAACACAAGTTTTTTCGGGTAACCCTCTTGTTGAAGTACTTCTTGGAGATTCTGGATTGTAGTTATTTCTACGAAATGACTTGCAAGGGCTTCAATACCAAAAGTATTATACTTCTTCAAAGATATATTATGCTGTATTTTCACAAAGCCCGGTAGGTTTTAAGTGCTTCTTTTAATATTTGTACCGCTTTTATTAGACGTTCTTTTTTAAGAACATAGGCAATTCGTATCTGATTCTTACCCATTCCTTCGGTTGCGTAGAATCCTGCAGCGGGTGCAACCATGACTGTCTCGCCGTTTAAATTATATTTCTCCAGAAGCCATTGTGCAAAATGATCTGCGTCTGTTATAGGTAATTGCGCTATACAGTAAAATGCACCGTGTGGTCTACCTACTATTACACCATCAATTTTATTTAATTCAGTTATAAGCAGATCACGCCTTTCTACATATTCTTCTATGACTTCATTAAAGTACGCCTGTGGTGTTTCTAAAGCAGCTTCACTCGCAATTTGGGCATATGTAGGAGGAGAAAGCCGGGCCTGGGCAAATTTTAGAGCTGTTTTTATAATCTCCTTATTTTTTGAGACCAGACAACCAATTCTTGCACCACACATGCTATATCTCTTGGAAACAGAATCTATAACGATGGCGTGTTCTTCCAACCCCTTTTCCTGTAATATGGAATAGTGCTCTTTCCCATCGTACGTGAACTCTCTATACACTTCATCTGCTACCAGGAAAAGATTATATTTTTTTACCAATAATGCCAGTTTCTGAATTTCAGTTTTATTGTATAAATACCCTGTAGGATTTCCAGGATTGCAAATAAGGATTGCCTTTGTCTTATTTGTAATGAGCTTTTCGAATTCCTCAATAGGAGGTAACGCAAAATTGTTTTCAATTCTCGAAAGCACAGGAGTAACTTTTATACCCATAGCTGTGGCAAAACCGTTGTAATTGGCATAAAAAGGTTCAGGAATTATGATTTCATCCTGTGCATCAGCAATGCTACCCATGGTAAAGGAAAGAGCTTCAGATCCTCCGGTTGTCACTATAATGTCATTGTGTGTGACGTGTATTTTTTGCTTTTCGTAATATTCACTTAATTTTTTACGATAGATTTCGGAACCTTCAGTCCTACTGTATTCCAAAACTTCAATTGTATTGTTTTTGACGGCATCCAATGCCTGTTTTGGAGTTTTTATATCTGGCTGGCCAATATTTAGATGAATCACGTCAATACCACGAAATTTGGCATCTTCCGCATAGGGAACTAATTTCCGGATAGGGGATTCTGGCATTAATTGACCCTTCCTTGAGATGGCTGGCATAAAATTCTAAGTTTTAGCAAAAATGGGAAATCATTGTGGACAAAACAACATAAAGTTAAATATTATCAGTTCATCTAATGGAATGTTAAAGTATTATAAACTTTGGTTATTATTTGATATCTTTAAAAGACATTGAACTAATTATTAGCAAGTTGCGTAAATTTTTTAAATATTTTTTATTGTTAATTCTGTGGTTGCCATTTTGTGGTTTATCACAAGGTTTTGAATTGCCAAATGGGAAAAAATTTGAAAAAGTAAATTTTAAATTAATCAATAATCTCATAATTATACCTATTGAGGTTAACGGGGCCAAGTTATCCTTTATCTTGGATTCAGGTGTTAGCAAACCTATTCTTTTTAATGTCTCCGATCAGGATTCCATTCAATTAAGGAATGTATCGGAAATTACAATAAGAGGTCTAGGTGATGGGGACCCGATAAAAGCACTAAGTTCAAAGGACAATTTCTTTAAATTAGATGAAATTAGAAATTTCAATCAGTTATTGTACGTGGTATTGGACAAGGATATGAATTTCTCTCCAAGTCTTGGAATCCCGATTCACGGAATTATTGGATACGACCTATTCCGAGATTTTGTTGTCGAAATTAACTACAGTTCGGAATACATTAAATTTCATGATCCCCAACTATATGAAGAAAAAGAGAATGCTAAATCACAAAAATTACCCTTGTTTATCAGGCGAAATAAGGCTTATATTGAAGGAAATGTAGGTTTAAATAAAGCTAACGACGTACCAGTAAAACTTTTGATTGATACGGGTAGTAGTGATGCTGTTTGGCTCTTTGAGGATGAGGAAAAAGGCCTTGGTATTCCTGAACAATACTACCAGGATTTTTTAGGTCAGGGATTGAATGGAAGCATCTTTGGTAAACGCACTAGGGTAAATAGAATTAATTTAGGAGAATTTGCATTAAAGGACGCGAAAACGGCATTTCCGGATATGGAGACCTTTAGTACCTCGACAATTACTGGGAATAGAAACGGCAGTATCGGCGGGGCCATTCTTAAACGCTTTAATATTGTTTTTAACTATCCTGAAAAAGAAATTACTTTAAAAAAGAATAGACATTTTAGTGCTCCATTCCAGTATAATATGTGCGGCTTGCAATTACAGCATAACGGTGTTCGATATATCGCAGATCGAATTGCGAATAGCAGTGGCGTTGTTATGAATAGTGAAAAAACATTTGGAAATGTGCAGATTCTTATGGAGAACCAGACCCGACTTAGTTTGGTGCCCGAGATTATTGTTTCAGGCATCAGGGCAGGCAGCCCTGCAGAAGAAGCGGGTCTACAGGAAGGGGACATAATTTTAGCGGTAAATGGTAAGCGTATTCATAGTTATAAACTTCAGGAAGTTATGAAAATGCTCAATGAAAAAGAAGGAAAACGGATAAAGGTCCTTATAGAAAGATATAACACGGATTTGTTATTTTCATTTGTGCTTAAAAAAGCATTTAAATAAAAAAACCGGAATGATAATTCCGGTTTTTATTATTAGATTATAAATTTTTCTATTTTCCGTCAACACTTTTCACTTCGCCTTTAATTTTTAATACCTTGGTAGGTGTATCAGCGTTGGATATTACTGTTATAGCTTTTCTTATTGGTCCCACTCGTTTAGTGTCATATTTAACTTGTATTTCTCCTGTTTTACCCGGTAAAATAGCTTCTTCAGGTTTTTTAGGGATAGTACAGCCACAACTTGAACTTACTTTACTTATAATTAAAGGTGCTGTTCCTGTGTTTGTAAATTCAAATACCCTAACGCCATCACTACCTTTTTCGATTACACCATAATCAACGGTTTCCGATTTAAATTCAATCTTAGCCGCCTTATCCTGGGCGTTTACACTTAATGCAAGTATGCCTACAAATAATATTAATACTATTTTCTTCATTACTTTTTGGTTTTGGGTGAATCTCAAATGTAAATGTTTTGGTATCAACATCCAAAATTCTTTTGTTATCTTCTAACGTTACTTATTTTTGTTTCGTATTTCCAATCTGGTAAAAATTAAAGTGATTATCGCAAGTTTAACATTTTTAGTGATAATCATTTTTTGATACCAGTATTGATTTAACAAAAACTGTACCGAAATTATGGATATTCCATCAAAATATGAACCTCAGATAATAGAAGACCATTGGTATAACTATTGGATGGACAATAAATATTTTCATTCAACACCTGATAGTCGTAAGCCTTATACCATAGTTATACCGCCACCTAATGTTACCGGTATTCTGCATATGGGGCATATGTTGAATAATACCATTCAGGATGTACTGATAAGAAGAGCGCGCCTACTTGGCCTGAATGCATGCTGGGTACCCGGAACAGACCATGCTTCTATAGCAACAGAAGCAAAAGTGGTTGCTAAGCTGAAGGAACAGGGAATAGATAAAAAGGATATTTCAAGAGAAGAATTCTTGGGCCATGCCTGGGAATGGACGCACGAATATGGGGGAGTAATTTTAGAACAACTTAAAAAATTGGGTTGTTCATGTGATTGGGATCGCACAAAATTTACAATGGATGAAGACATGTCTGAGTCAGTTATTAAAGTTTTTATTGAATTATTTAATAAAGGTTTGATCTATCGCGGATATCGAATGGTGAACTGGGATCCCGAGGCAAAAACGACTTTATCAGATGAGGAAGTGATATATGAAGAACGAAATGGTGAGTTATATTATCTCGTATATACCATCGAAGGTTCTGATGATAAAGTTACCATAGCAACCACACGTCCAGAAACCATTCTGGGCGATACTGCCATTTGTATTAATCCAAATGATGAACGTTTTATTAATTTGAGAGGTAAAAAGGCAATAGTTCCCATATGTAACAGGGTAATTCCAATAATTGAAGACGAATATGTTACTATGGAGTTTGGAACTGGTTGTTTAAAAGTTACACCAGCACATGACGAAAATGATAAACTTCTTGGTGAAAAACATCATCTTGAAACCATAGATATTTTTAATGAAGATGCATCATTAAATTCTTTCGGAATGCATTTTGAAGGGATGGACCGGTTTGTAGCGCGGAAGGCCATTATTAAGGAATTAAAGGAAAAAGGTGTTTTAACAAAGGTGGAACCTTATGTAAATAAAGTTGGTACTTCTGAACGCACAAAAGTCGTTATAGAACCTAGACTTTCAGATCAATGGTTTCTTAAAATGGAAAATTTAGCCAAGCCGGCTTTAACTGCTGTTCTAGAATCCAGGGAAGTGAACTTTTTTCCAAGAAAATTTGAAAACACCTATCGTCACTGGATGGAGAATATTCGGGATTGGAATATTTCCCGGCAACTTTGGTGGGGACAACGTATACCCGCTTATTACTACGGAGATGGCGAAAATGATTTTGTTGTTGCAGAATCTAGAGAGGATGCTCTGGTCAAAGCAAGAGATAAATCTGGGAATCTTGAGCTGACAGTGGAAGATTTGAAGCAAGATGAAGATGTATTAGATACATGGTTTTCTTCCTGGCTCTGGCCAATTAGTGTTTTTGGCGGAATCATGGAACCGGATAACAAAGAGGTTAATTATTATTATCCTACAAGCGATTTGGTTACCGCGCCCGATATTTTATTTTTTTGGGTAGCCAGGATGATTATGGCTGGTTATGAATTTAGAGGAGTAAGACCATTTGATAATGTTTATTTAACCGGCTTGGTTCGCGATAAAGAAAGGCGTAAAATGTCTAAATCTTTAGGTAATTCTCCTGATGCCCTTAAATTAATTTCTGAATTCGGGGCAGATGCAGTGCGAGTTGGCTTATTACTAAGTTCTGCAGCCGGGAACGACCTTTTATTTGATGAAGCTCTTTGTCAGCAAGGAAAAAATTTCGCCAATAAAATATGGAATGCCTTTCGTCTTGTTAAAGGATGGGAAATTGCCGAAATACCACAACCTGAGTACTCTTCAAAAGGAATTGAATGGTATTCAGCCAGATTTAATCAAGTGCTTGAGGAGATCGAGGACCATTTTGGCAAATACCGTATATCAGAAGCCTTAATGGCTATTTACAAACTGGTTTGGGATGATTTTTGCTCTTGGCTGTTGGAAATAGTAAAACCGGCCTATCAGCAACCAATTGATAAGAAAAGTTATACTGACATCATATCTATATTTGAGAACAACTTAAAGCTTTTACACCCATTTATGCCTTTTCTATCGGAAGAAATTTGGCAACGTATCTCAGAACGTAAATCATCTGAGGCCCTGGTCATTGCTAGCTGGCCAGAAATAGAAAGTTATGAACCCGAACAAATTAAGGCATTTGATTTTGCTACAGAGGTAATATCGGGTATTCGCAATATTCGCAAAGAAAAGAATATTCCTTTAAAAGAAACTTTGGAACTTTCAGTACTTAACAAAGAAGGAATAACTGAAGACTTGGATGTGGTTATTAAAAAATTGGCTAATGTGGAGTCAATTAGTTCTGTAAATACAGCTATAGATGGTGCACTTTCATTTAGAGTTAGAAGTAATGAATATTTTGTACCTGTTGCCGGCACACTAGATATAGATGCTGAAATAAGGAAGATCCGGGAAGAACTGTCTTATACCAAAGGATTTTTACAATCTGTCAATAAAAAACTGGCTAATGACCGATTTGTGAATAATGCCCCAGAAAAGGTCGTGGCAATTGAAAAAAAGAAGGCAGAGGACGCGCAGGCTAAAATTGAAACCTTGGAAAAAAGCTTGAGTGGCTTGCAGTAATCGTGATATGTTATTTAGAGTAAATTATGTCTTTATTTGAGGATTTCAAGGATGATGTTTATCTTTAGACAAAGTACATTCAGATGAGACCAATAATGATAATATTTTTCTTTCTATTTATTATTTCCCTCGGGGCCCAAGAAGGCCAATTAGAAATATTGTCAGCAGAAATTCAAATAAATACTGCAGTCCTACCAGCACCAGAAGAAGATAAATCAGGAGCGATGGTATACGGGTATGATAAAGAAGGTAAATTGGTTGTTTTGCGCCAGGGTACCAATAATTTGGTGTGTCTGTGTGATGATCCCACCAAAGAAGGTATAAGTGTCAGCTGTTACTCTAAGAAACTCGAGCCCTTTATGGCCAGAGGGCGAGAACTTACAGCTCAGGGTAAAAACTTTAAGGAAAAACGAGAGATTAGAGGTGAAGAAATAGCTTCGGGAAAAATAAAAATGCCTGAAGAACCCAGCATGATGTATATATTTTATGGAACTGATGAAAATTATGATAAAACTACTGGAGATCTAAAAGACGGAAAGTTCAGATATGTTATTTATACACCATTTGCCACAACAGAATCTACAGGGCTTCCCAGTAAACCTCATGCACCCGGAATGCCATGGCTTATGGATCCTGGAACTCATAGAGCCCATATAATGGTTGGTCCTTTCAACTAGTATGTGCACTAATTAGTTGTAAATTGACTGGTAGGTGGCACGGATTGAAATGCTATTTGTTAGGAATTTCATTTTTTTAATTTCTCACCAAATTAGTATTTGATGGGAAGTATGATTTTGCCATTATCTCTAATTGATGAATTTTTCTATCTTTGAGAGAAGCATATTTTTTAAATGGAATCTTACGCAACTGCACTCCTTTATGCCATTCCTTTTTTTATTTTTTTATTGGGAATAGAAATACTCTACGGATACTTTATTAAAAATCAAAAGCACAAGGTTCTTGATTCGGTAAGCAGTATTAGTTCCGGTCTTACTAATATTTTGAAGGATTCCCTTGGTCTGGGGATCATAATCGTAAGTTATCCTTATTTATTGGAGCACCTTGCATTGACAGAAATAGAAGCCAGTTGGTTAGTTTGGGGTATTGCATTTATTGTTATAGATTTTGCAGGTTATTGGAATCACCGCTTAAGCCACCATATTAACTTTTTTTGGAATCAACATGTAATACACCACAGCAGTGAGGAGTTTAATTTAGCATGTGCCTTGCGACAATCAGTTTCTAATTTAATAGGCTATTTCCCTTTTTTTTTAATTCCGGCGGCCATTCTTGGAGTTCCTTCAAATGTTATTGCAATTCTGGCGCCCATCCATCTTTTTGCTCAATTTTGGTATCACACTCAGCACATAAGAAAAATGGGTTGGTTGGAATATATAATTGTAACACCCTCTCAGCATCGGGTTCATCATGCAATAAATCCGGAATATATTGATAAAAACCTTGGTCAGGTATTGTGCATATGGGACCGTTTGTTTGGTACTTTTCAGGAAGAAATGGTAGAGGTGCCACCCCAATATGGAGTTTTGAAGCCAGCTCATACTTGGAATCCGCTGCTTATTAATTTTCAGCATATTTGGCGCTTAATTAAAGATGCCTGGCGTACGAAGAACCGTTGGGATAAAGTAAGAATTTGGTTTATGCCCACAGGGTGGCGACCGGCTGATGTTAATGAGAATTATCCAATAAGTGTTATTCAAGATGTATATCATTTTAAACGTTATCAAACAAAGGCTTCTTATGCTTTTAAAGGGTATGTAATTTTTCAAATGTTAGCTACTTTAATTTTATTACTATTTATGTTTTATAACTATGCAGAAATTGGTTTCAACGGATTACTTTTATTCGGTGCCTTTGTGTTTTTGGGAATATATGGTTATACTTCCCTTATGGATAGAAGCAAAAATGCTGTATGGATAGAAATATGTCGAGGAATGTTTGGACTTTTTCTCATATTTATTACCGGAGATTGGTTTGGGATTGATGCCCAAGTAGCAGGAGGGGGTTATTTAGTTGCGATGTATTTTATTATTACAATTATAGGGGGTATTTATTTTACCTATATAGAAGGAGAATCACTAACTACCAATGCAGTTTTAAAAGAATAATTTATGGAGATAAGGCCATACATACTTGCTGAATCTAACTGGGAAGTTATTAAAGATGCAGATTTTGAACTGGCTATACTACCATGGGGAGCTACAGAAGCGCATAATTATCATTTACCTTATGCCACAGATATTTATGAGGCTGATTATATTTCAGCTGCTGCCGCAAAAATTGCATGGGAAAAGGGTGCAAAACCAATTGTTTTACCAACAATTCCGTTTGGTGTAAATACAGGGCAATCTGATATCTATCTTGATATAAATCTTAATCCCACGACTCAACTGGCCATCTTAAACGACATTATAGAGACTTTAAATCGTCAGGGGATATACAAGCTTCTTATCTTTAACAGCCATGGTGGAAATAATTTTAAGCCCTTGGTTAGAGAATTGGGATTAAAATATCCGGATATGTTTATTTGTTTCTCCAATTGGTTTCAGGCCATGAATAGATCAGATTATTTTGAAAATGAAGGCGATCATGCAGAAGAAATGGAGACAAGTCTTATGTTATATCTTAAGCCTGAATTAGTATTACCAAAAAATAAATGGGGGTCTGGTAAGTCTAAAGGATTTAAGATCAAATCATTTAACGAGGGTTGGGTATGGGCAGAGCGAAAATGGTCGGAAATAAGTGAGGATACCGGGGTAGGGAATCCGGAGCTTGCAACCACGGAAAAAGGTAAACGATTGTTTGAAGATTTATCTTATAAAATAGGTAATCTAATTTATGATTTATGCAAAGCCGATTGTAAAGATCTTTATGAATAATAGTCTTTATTTCTTGTTAACGATCTCCTTTTGCACCAAATTCACATATAGGTCCATCGCTTCTTCTCGATCAATATTCTGGGCCTGTATCAAAGCATTCGCTTTAAAAGCATTTATTAATGGGGTTTTACTTCCCGGGTTACTGTAGTTTTTATTGGCTATTTTGTAATAGGCATATAATTTTAATAATAAGTCTGCTGGTAAAGGCTTTTTATAGTCATTTACCAACTGTACCGCTTCTAAAAATTCGCTATATATTTTATCATTCTTCATCCCTATGAGGAGTTGTAGCAATGCAGGTTTTGGCACCAACAACTTTCTGATTTAATTTTACGGTGATTGCACTGTCCAATGGTAATAATAAATCTACTCTTGATCCGAATTTAATAAAGCCAGAATCTTCTCCCTGTTGAACATTTTCTCCTATCTCTGCATAATTTATAATACGTCTTGCCATTGCTCCTGCTATTTGTCTGTACATAATATCCCCAAATTTTGGAGTATGAATTACAACAGTTGTCCGTTCATTTTTTTCACTTGATTTCGGATGCCATGCAACAAGGTATTTACCAGCGTGATATTTAGAGTATTTAATAACACCACTTGATGGATATCGAGTTATATGCACATTGGTTGGTGACATAAACATGGAAACTTGTATGCGTTTATCCTTAAAATATTCTTCTTCTTCTACTTCCTCAATAGCAACTACTTTCCCGTCGACAGGAGCAAGTATATCATTAAAATTTTTATTAATAACTCTCTTTGGATTTCTAAAAAACTGTAGAATAAGAATTAATAAGATTACCGCTAAAATTTGAACTGTATTCTTTATCCAAGGTTCAACTAAATAAAAGTGAGTCAAAACTATAATAATACCTACACTAAAGAAAGTTGTTAGTATAATTTTCTGTCCTTCTCTATGAAACATATGAAAACAACATTAAAGTTAAATAAGCAAAAGGGGCAGCAAAGATTAAACTATCTAAGCGATCTAACATACCGCCATGTCCTGGTAAAATGGCGCCACTATCTTTAACACCAGCCTGTCTTTTTAATTTAGATTCAATAAGGTCACCCAAACTCCCTGTTATTACAATAACTCCGGCTAGAATGACCCATTGTACCGGGTTTACAATATCTTCATAATTTGCCATAATATAGGCGGCTCCCAAAGTAAAAACCAATCCTCCTAGTGAACCTTCAATGGTTTTTTTAGGTGATACCGCAGGATACAGTTTTGTACGCCCCAAAGTCTTACCCACAACATAGGCAAATGAATCATTGACCCAAATTAATATAAAAATCCCCATTATAAGGTATTTAGCAAATTCATTATCCTTATATGGAATTATAGTCAAAAAAATACATCCGCCACCAACATAGAAAAGACCTGCAATAAATTTTTCGTAATTATAATAGATTTTTTTCTTTTTAGAAAATAGGTAATAAATTAAACTAAGGTCAACAATGATAGTTAGAAACATGAGCACATTGATCAATATTTTATCATCTATAAGGTAAATATATGCCCACCATAGACCTAGATAGGCTATAAAAATATAATATCCCCTAAGAGATACCAATCTTTTATATTCATACAAACATGCCAGACCAAAAACCATAAAAAGAAAGTCAAATGCATCTGAACTTAGAAAAACGGCAGAAAGAAGTAAAGTTACATAAACAGCTCCGGTCAATAATCGCCTAAGAAGTTCTTTCATACTAAAGGTCTTCCATAAGTAATAAGTACAAGTGTTTTGTGCTGCTACCGTAGGTTAGAAAATCATCGGCATTTTCTTCTGTTCCTTGAAAATGTTTAATAGTAGTAATATTTGCGGGAATACCTTGTCTGTATTTCTTTTTGATTGTTTTTAAACCCTCTCCGATTGTGCCTACTAACTGGCTGGTTGTGGCGAAAACAATAACATTATCGGGCAATTCGTTAAGCTTCTTTTCTTTAAGCTGGTTTGAGCAAACTAAAATAGATCCGTTTTGGGCGACCAAATGCTCACAGGTAGTAAAGAAAATTTCACTGTCGTTTGCCTTTTCTGTAAACCTTAAATTGTCTTTAGAAAATTTTTCTTCTAAACGGGGATTCATTACAAAGAAAGGAAGTTCCTCCCAATGATTTTCCTCAATTATATTTTTTAAAGCTTCTGAAACTTCATCAAAAGAATCGCAATAGATGAATTTACCCCCATTCTTTTTAAAATGAATAGTAAACTTCTCATCAACCGGGATATTTAGGTCGGGCATATGCATTCCCCTGGTTTCCACCGTTTCTTTGGAAACTTTCTTTTTACCACCACCAAATAGCTTGTCAAATAGACCCATCGATATAATTAGGCTTCAAATAATGCTCGACTTATTAAAAAAACAACGCTTAGAATTATTATTTATTTTCTTTGGTAGATTCTTCAGGTGCTAGCTCATCAGTATCAACTATTTCCTGACCTTTTTTATCAAATGTTTTATCAAAAGGTCGACTGCCAAAAATTTTAAGTAAATCCTCTTTAAAGATAACTTCTTTTTCCAATAAGCGTTCAGCTAATGCTGTAAGTTTGTCTTTATTTTTTTCAAGCACTTCAACGGCTCTCCTATACTGCTCTTCAATTAATTTAGATATTTCTTCATCAATTACCTGGGCCGTTTCTTCACTGTATGGTTTTGTAAACCCGTATTCATTTTGACCCGAGGAGTCGTAATAGGTAAGATTTCCAATTTCATCATTAAGCCCATAAATGGTTACCATAGCACGGGCTTGTTTGGTTACTTTTTCCAAATCACTAAGAGCACCGGTAGATATTCTATTAAATATTACTTTTTCAGCGGCTCTGCCTCCCAAAGTAGCACACATTTCATCTTTCATTTGATCCGTACGAACTATAAGGCGTTCTTCCGGCAAATACCATGCAGAACCCAGAGATTGACCTCTAGGGACTATTGTAACTTTTACCAATGGGGCAGCATGTTCGAGCATCCAACTTACAGTGGCATGGCCAGCCTCATGAAAGGCAATAGTCTTTTTCTCTTCCGGGGTAATAATTTTATTCTTTTTTTCAAGTCCACCTACAATTCGGTCAACAGCATCAAGGAAGTCTTGTTTGCCAACGGCCTTTTTTTCTTTACGGGCCGCAATAAGTGCGGCTTCATTACAGACGTTGGCTATATCTGCGCCCGAAAACCCCGGGGTTTGTTTGGCCAGAAAATCCAGATCCAATGTCTCCGAAGTTTTTATTGGCCTAAGGTGTACTTCAAATATTTCTTTTCTTTCACGGATATCCGGAAGATCTACATAAATCTGTCGGTCAAATCTACCTGCACGCATCAAAGCTTTATCCAAAACATCAGCTCTGTTGGTAGCAGCCAATACAATTACATTGGTATTTGTACCAAAACCATCCATCTCCGTTAATAACTGGTTTAAGGTATTTTCGCGTTCATCATTAGACCCCGTGAAATTGTTTTTGCCTCTAGCCCGTCCAATGGCATCAATTTCATCGATAAAAATAATTGCCGGAGATTTGTCCTTCGCCTGCTTAAATAGATCTCTAACCCTTGACGCACCTACCCCAACAAACATTTCTACAAAATCCGATCCGGACAATGAGAAAAAGGGAACTTTTGCTTCTCCTGCTACTGCTTTCGCTAATAAAGTTTTACCAGTACCGGGAGGTCCCACTAAAATCGCTCCTTTAGGAATTTTACCTCCTAATGAGGTATACTTATCAGGGTGCTTTAAGAATTCTACTATTTCCTCGACTTCTTCTTTGGCACCCTCTAAACCGGCAACATCTTTAAAAGAAGTTCTGGTATCAGTTTTTTCATCAAATAACTTAGCTTTGGATTTTCCTATATTAAATATCTGACCACCGGCGCCTCCTCCGGCACCTCCGGACATTCTGCGCATAAGATAAATCCATATGCCAATAATCAGCACAAATGGGAGAATGGATAACAACAACTCCATAAAGACATTAGACTCTTTATCAAACTCTACTATGGTGTCTAAGTTATTCTCCTTTTTTATTTCAGTTATCTCATTTTGAAAAATTTGCAGATCCCCATAATCCAATACATATTGCGGAATAGAGCCTGTTGAAGGAAACAAAGGTTTTTCGGACACATCTTTATGTACATCCTTTGCGAGTGCTTCATCAGATAGGAAAACTTTAGCCTGATTGGTATTGGTGATAATCAATATCTTGGTAATATCCCCATTTCTCAGGTATTCCTGAAGTTCAGAAGTCGTTGTTTTTTTCGTAGAAGCAAGATTATCACTACCAAAGAATTGGAATGCAATTAAGAATATTGCAATCAAACCATAAATCCACCAGGAGCTGAATTTCGGTTTCTTTTGCGGGGTATTATTGTCTTTTGCCATTGTCTTTTTTTACTGATTAAAACTACTTTCTACCATTGTCACTTTTGCATCTCCCCAAAGCCCCTCCACATCATAAAATTCTCGTATATGTTTTTGGAATACATGAACAACAATGTTTACATAGTCCAGCAACACCCATTCCGCATTTTCAGATCCTTCAACATGCCATGGTTTGTCTTTTAATGCCTTACTTACTGTTTTTTGGATTGAATTTACTATCGCATTAACATGCGTGTTAGAAGTGCCATTACAAATTATAAAGTAGTCACAAACGGTATTTTCTATTTCCCTTAGGTCAAGTACATTTATCTCGAGTCCTTTAACTTCTTCTATTCCATCTAAGATTAAGGTAATTAAATCATCTGCACTAGCTTTCCTTTTCTGCATTCAATAATTTTAATTTGTACAAAGTTATTGTTTTTTTGTTTTCTTAGCTATTGTTTTTAACATAACATTGTAGATCAAAAACGAACAAGCCTCTATGCAAAGGATCAAACTTGATGCCACGGATTCCACAAACGCTTACCTGAAAAAGTTAATGCTTTCAGAGAAACTGGAGGATTTTACCATTGTTACTGCTAATCAGCAGTTGAATGGTCGCGGGCAAATGGGGACTCAATGGCAATCCGAAGCGGGTAAAAACCTAACTTTTAGCGTTTTAAAATATTATGAAAACTACCAGATTCAGGAACAATTTTTGTTAAATATAATCACATCATTGGCAGTATACATTACACTTAAAAAATTATTTATACCAAATTTACGAGTTAAATGGCCTAACGACATTCTGTCAGGTAATTCTAAGATATGTGGTATTCTTATCGAAAATAATTTAAAGAATGAAATAATTCAGTCTTCTGTAATTGGATTCGGATTGAACGTAAATCAACTAGAATTTGGAAATTTAAAAAAAGCATCATCGCTAAAAAAAATTAAGGGTAAGACTTTTAATCTCGATGAGGTGCTCACTTCCTTAATGTTTAATCTTAAAATGCTTTTTAATGAATTTGAATCTGGTAAAGTTTCTCATATGCGTAGGCAGTATGAAATGTTACTATTCAGGATAGACAAACCGTCTACTTTCAAAGACAGGGAATCCAATTTGTTTACGGGATATATTCGTGGAATCTCTGCAGAAGGCAATTTAGTAGTGGAATTGGAGGATTCAATTTTTAAGCAATACACATTTAAGGAATTGGAGTTATTACACTAAAACTTATTGGTTATGCTATAGAAATTACTATTAAATTTCGCTCAAATTATCTGATAACGCATTCATAAAATTAGTAATGGGCGTCTTAATCATCATAGCCATCATTGAATTAAACTCTCCGTCAAAGCTTAACATTACTTCGGTTTCATTATCGTTTTTAGAATCTATATCCACAGTAAGTGTAAATGGCAATTTTTCACTGGCAGCTCCTAATACCAGCTTATTAAAAGGCTGTTGATCTTTTCTTTTGAGCACTATTTGTGGCATCCCTTTAAGAGCAAATAAGAAAGTGTCTGCGTCTAAAACTTCGAATTTATCAATGCTCTCTGGCATTAATTGCTCAAAATTTTTAAGATCGATAACAAATTCATAAACATCCTTTATGTTTTTGGAGACGGTTTTCTTTTCAGTTGCTATTTCCATTATTTCATGATTTCCATATTGAAGGATTGTTTCTCCATTCGATTAGTGTTTTTAATTGGCCTTCCTTAATATATTTACTGGAAGAGGCCTGCTCTATAAGATATTCATAATTGCTAAGTGTATGAAGCTCTATCTTTTTATCTTTAAAATTCTCTTCAGAGATACTAAAACCATATGTGAAAATCGCTAACATACCTTTTACGACGGCACCATTGAGTTTTAAGGCTTCTACTGCATTTAGGCTGCTTTTGCCGGTGCTTATGAGATCTTCAATAACTACAACAGTCTGATTAGATGACAATTGCCCTTCAATTTGATTTTGTCTTCCATGTGACTTGGATTCTGGCCTTACATAAATAAAAGGCAACCCCAGATAGTCCGCAACAAGCATCCCAATACCAATTGCCCCTGTAGCCACACCGGCAATTATATCTGGCTTTCCATATAAGTCGACAAGTTGTTTTGCAATTTGTTCTCTTATATAATTTCTGATCTCAGGAAAAGATAAGATTATCCTGTTATCACAATAAATTGGAGATTTCCACCCGGAGGCCCATGTAAAAGGATTTTCTGGTTTCAACTTTATTGCATTAATTTGCAGTAGGAGCTCGGCTGTTTTGGCCGCAGTGTTCTTATCTAAAACCATTTCACAAATGTATAAAGTTTTTGTTAAAGATGCCCCTTTGATTTTAACAAACAAACTATCCGATACCGTAAATGGCGAGTATTTTATGCTTAACGGCGAAGCCATTAATACCGCGATAGATGCGTTGGCAAAAAAAAAGATGAAAAGGGCATTTATCTATCATCCTAACCATGAGGAAATTTTAAAAAAGTTTACAAAGAAAATTCCAATGGAAATTGCCGGAGGTGGTGTGGTGACCAACAAAAAGGGAAAAGTTCTTTTCATATATAGGAATGACAAATGGGACCTGCCCAAAGGAAAACTTGAAAAAGGAGAGTCTATTGAAGAATGCGCTCTTAGAGAAGTTGAGGAAGAAACTGGGGTAAAAGGGTTAAAGATTGAAAACTTTCTGCGGACTACTTATCACATTTTTAAAAGAAATGGAATCTACAAGCTCAAGGAAGTTCATTGGTATGCCATGAAAACCACTCACAAGGGAAAGTTAATTGGTCAAAAAAGCGAGGGTATAGAAAAAGTAAAATGGAAAGGGCCACAGAAAATTCATAAGGCCCTGGATAATTCTTATATCAATATAAGATCACTATTTGCAGATTAGTTTTGTTTTACTTAGTTAAGTCTTTCCTATGGAATATGATATACAGGATATCGTAAATTAGAAGCTTCATAATATTTTGAACGCATATATATCCATTGCAATTAATCAAAATTCTGGCTTATGATTTAAGCTGCCTTTGTAATCTCTTCAATTTCCTTCTTTTGTATAGGCTTGTTTTTGTAATCTATGATGTGATGCGTCCTGGTCATAAAGTATTTCCAGTTCTCCCTATCTGCCGGATCTATAGATGAAGTTAGAATATTGATTCTTATCTTGTGTGTTATCGGCAATATTATGAATTCCTCAAGAAATTGCCATCCATCCATTATGGGCATGTTAATATCCAAAAATATAACCTCGGGGACTTCTTCATTATTCTTTATAATACTTTTAAAATTATCAATGGCCTCTTTCCCATTTACAAAACTATTTATATTCTCACTTACATTTAAAGTACTAAGCATCTTTTTAATTCCGAAAACGGTTATTGGATCATCATCTATAATAGCTATTGATTTAATTTTTGTCATTAAAATATATGTTAAACGTAGTTCCTTTACCCACCTCACTGCAAGCCATAATCTTCCCATTCATGGCCTCAATTTGATTTTTAGTAATATATAACCCAATACCCCTAGCGTCTGAGTTGTCATGGAAAGTTTTGTACATTCCAAATAATTTTTCACCATATTTATTCAAATCAATTCCAAGTCCGTTATCTTCTATACTTAAAATAGTATATTTCTCATTTTTAGATACGCTTAATTTAATAACCGGATCGCGGCTGTCGTCCTTATACTTTACAGCATTGGTTAAAAAGTTTATAATTATACTGTCAATATAAGCGGGTATTACTTTAATATAAGTGTCATCGGGGATTTTATTTATAATTTCAACATTGTTCTTTTTAAGATATGCCGCTAAATTCTGCTCCGCAGCTGAAATCTTCTCATTTAAATTAACTGGTTTTTTATCTAGATTTACGTTCGTACTAATGGCCACAACTTCATTTAGGTTGTCCAGAGTTTCCAATAAATTATCGGACGCCTCCGTGAGCATTCTTATTATATTCTCCTGTTCATTCTCATCTTTTTCCTCAACCAGAAACTCCAATAACATGGAAAAATTGGCCGTATGGGACCTTAAATTATGCGATACAATGTGTGCAAAATTAATTAACTGTTTGTTTTGAATTGAAGTAACATTTATAAGGTCTCTAAGTTCCTGCTCCTGTTGTTTAAGATCAGAAATATCCAAGCTTATTCCTATCAGACCACTGGCCTTACCATCCGGATCAATAAGTGGAATTTTAGAAGTCAAAAATTTCGTTAAACTTCCATCTTTTTTCACACTTATTGTTTCTTTACCCAAAATTGGATTTAAGGTATTAATGACATCCAGGTCTTCTTCTCTGGAAATTAAAACAGATTTTTCGTCGTAAAAATCACTATCACTTTTGCCTAAAACCTCGGATTCTTCCTTTAACCCACAATAATTCAGTTCTGATTTATTCACTAAAATTTTTCTGGATTCAAGATCTTTTATATAAACATTAAGAGGTAAGTTATCTATTAATGTCTTTAATAGTTTTTGCTCTTCCCTAATTTGTTTTTCTTTTTTCTTTACTTCGGAGATGTCTTGTGCAGTTGACCAAAGTAATTTTCTTCCTTTTTTATTTCCCACCAAGGATCCACTTATTAAAACAGGGTAACTCGTTCCATCCTTTTTGCTAAACATATGTTCAAAAGGACCATATGTACCTTTTGAATCTACTTCCTCTAAGAAATTGATCAATTTATGCTTGGATGAATCTGGTATAATATCGGCGTACATTAAATTTGCCAGGTCTTCTTTACCATAGTCCGTTGCCGTTTCAAATGAACTGTTAAAATCCAGTATCTGCCCGGTTTCAAAATCACTAAGTATATAGGCAATTGGAGACAACTCATATAAGGACCTAAATTTCTGTTCACTTATTTTCAGCTTCTGTCTGGCCTCCACCATTTCTTTGATCATACGGCCCTCAGCCAAAAGGGATACTACTTTATCATCTTCGTTGTAAATAGGTTTTAAACTGAAATCTACAGGTACAGGTTGTTTATTTTTATCCAGAACCACTATCTCACTCCGCATAAACTCTCCCTGGGCTGCGGCAGCGACAACCTGCTTTAACCCTTCTTTTACCATGTCCGGAATTGGCCACCAGTAGGCGTCCCAAAACTTTTTATTAATTATATCTTCTTGCTTAAGTTTGGAAAATTTTAAAGCAGTTTCGTTTACCTCCAGGAATGTACCTTCTGTATCTAAAATACCCGTAAACTGATAAGAAGAGTTAAAAATACTGCTGAAAATACGCTCTTGTTCTTCCGTTCTTGCTTTGGTTAATACTTCATCCGTAATATCTTTGAATGTGCCAATAAGACCCAAAAACTTTTCATCTTTAAAAACAGGTTTTCCTGCCGCTATAACGGAGATTTCTTTTCCTTTTGCTGTTATTAATCGTAGTGTTTCATTCCAGGCTATCCCCTTGGTCATAGCTTTATCGACTGCCATGGCTATTGTATTTCTACTATAACCTTCCTTATAAAAATTTATATCACTTTCAATATCTGGTACATAATCTTCAGGTACCCCATGAATACTTTTGGTTATTTTACACCATGATAATTTATCATTGATCGCATCATACTCCCAACTTCCAATTTTTGATATTTCGGATTTATCCTTAAGTAAAGTTTCAAGTTTTTCTAATTTAATATCATCAAAAATAGTATCGGAAATATCCTTGGTTTGGATGATGACTCCAATAATATTTTCTTTCTCATCATACCAAGGAACATTTACCCACTCAAACCACTTTTCATTATTTTGAGTATCATAAAAATTTTCTACACCACTCAGCTTAGCTATACCTTTAAGTACACCATTAAGGTCTTTTTTCCATGATTTGCTGATGTCATTAAAGAGCTCAAATAATGACTTTCCAAGAACATCCCTTTTGGTAAAATCAAAATCGGTAATCCACTTATCCGACGCATGGATTATTTTGAATTTTTTATCCACAAATACCATGGAAACTGGTAACTGATTTATAAGGTAATCATTGGATGGTGTTCGGGTTTCACGCAACATTCTACCGTAATTTCTTACTAAAGTAATGTGATTTTCCATCATTGGTTAATGATTGTTGTGAACTAGTCCAAACTCGTTGTGTGACCTCAATTTTACATGGAGTACACGATAAAATAACTCAAAATGAAAGTAATTTCCTACTAAAATATGATATTTTGTGAAATTTACTGCATTAAATAAAAAAAAGAAATAGTCCGTAAGTAAAAGAAATAAGGACGCTAATCGATAAACATCACGATAATTTAACAGTATTAGGCACTAAAACACTATAATCCCCACCATTTCTAATTACATCTCTTACAATAGATGAACTGATATATGATTTATCTGAAGCGGTAAGCAGAAAAACTGTTTCTATTTCTGAAAGCTTTCTATTGGTATGTGCAATAGCCTTTTCAAACTCAAAATCTGCGGGATTTCGAAGACCGCGAAGGATATATCCTGCGCTAACTTTCTTACAGAAATCTATTGTCAGGCCTTCATAAGTCATAATTCTAATTTTGGGCTCATCTTTAAAGGCTTCTGTAATAAACGTCATCCGTTCTTCTAGTGAGAACATATATTTTTTTTCAGCATTTATTCCAATTGCAATGATTAGTTCATCAAAGAGGCATATTCCCCTTTCAATAATATCGGAATGGCCCAAGGTAATCGGGTCAAAAGAACCTGGAAAAATAGCGCGCTTCATTAGGATGCTTGGTTTACAAGTTAAATGTACTCAATTTACTTCAATGCTTCATTTATGGCATTTTCAAAAAGCTCCGGTAAACTTATACCTGCTATTTGCGCCTGTTGGGGTAAAATACTCTCTTCTGTTAAGCCCGGAGTTGTATTCATTTCTAACATATATGGCTCGTTGCCAATAAAAATAAATTCGCTTCTGGAAAATCCTTTCATTTTTAAAACTTCATAAGCTTTTTTAGCCTGATATCTTAAGTTTTCTTCCTGAGTTTTTGTTAAACGTGCGGGAGTAATTTCCTTTGATTTCCCCTCATATTTTGCTTCATAATCAAAATAGTCATTATCCGTAACAATCTCTGTTAAAGGCAAAACCATTGTTTTACCTTTAAAGGTTATGACACCAACAGAAACTTCTTTACCATTGAGAAAAGATTCAATAATAATCTCATCGTCCTCCAGAAATGCCTTGTCAATTGCTGCTTGTAAATTTTTTTTCTCATAAACTTTGGAGATTCCATAACTACTTCCAGCTTTGTTTGCTTTTACAAAGCAAGGAAGGCCAACTTTTTGGACAATAGCCGAATGATCAATAGTATCGCCTAAATTCAGATAGTAAGAATTTGCCGCCTTAATACCGTAAGGCTTTAGCGTACTAAGCAAATCTCTTTTATTAAATGTCAGGGCTGCCTGATAATGACTGCATGAAGTTTGTGGAATTCCCAATAGGGCGAAATAGGCCTGCATTAATCCGTCTTCTCCCGGAGTGCCATGAATTGCATTAAATACGCAATCAAATTTGATCATGCGATTCTGAATCTTTACCGAAAAATCGTTCCTGTTTAAGATTGTTTCATTTTCATCTTTATCCAGGTAAAACCATTTTTCTTTTGAAATTATAATGCGATATGCATTAAATTTTTCATTGTCTAAATATTTATACACCACATTACCACTCTTTATTGAGATCTTATACTCACTGGAATAGCCCCCCATGATAATGGCAATATTCTTTTTCATGTAATATTATATATATGAGCTCTTAACCTATTTAGACAAATATCACGATTTTAACGTAAATAAAAAATGATAGGGTTTCCTATATTTGTGTCATATATAAAAATAGCAATGAAGAATTTTTGGAATTTTCTTAGAAGTAAAGTTTTTCTATTCAATATAGGGCTTGCTTTTTTAGTGATAGTTGTTTTGTCCATATTTGCCTTACAATGGTTAAAAAAATCAACCAACCATGGTGAGTTTGTTGAAGTTCCGGATTTATCAAAGTTATCTGTTATGGAAATGAGAGGTGTAATAGAGGATGCGAATTTGCGCTATGAAGTATTGGATTCAGCCAATTTTAATCCTGATTACCCCAGGTTTTCCATAATTGAACAGGATCCACCAGCAGGGAATAAGGTAAAAGAAAATAGAAAAATATATATTACTGTTAATCCTTCCGGTTATAAAAAAGTAACAGTGCCAAATATTATTCAGGTTACTCAACGTAATGCGGGGTCAATGCTCCGGGCCGTAGGATTAGATGTTGAGCGTGTTACCTATATTGATGAGTTGGGTAAGGATATGGTATACTATCTTAGGCATAAGGGTAAGACTATAAATCCTGGTGACAAAATACAAAAAACTTCAAAAATTGAATTGGTCTGCGGAAACGGAACAATAACTGGCCAGGCGCAAGTCAAAGCCGATTCGGAATAAGAAATGGCACTTAACAACACTTCAGATCCTGAAGAGGAGGAGCTTTACGAGCATTATAATTTCGTTGCTTCCAAAGGGCAGGAACCCTTGCGTGTGGATAAGTTTTTAATGAATTTTATAGAAAATGCTACTCGGAACAAAATTCAATTAGCTGCAAAGGAAGGCCATATATGGGTTAACGAATCTGTTGTAAAACAAAACTACAAAGTAAAAGCAGGGGATGAGGTTAAGGTGTTTTTCGAACATCCACCTTATGAGTTTTTGTTGTCTCCCGAAGATATTCCTTTGAATATCGTCTATGAAGATGACAGCTTGCTGGTTGTAAACAAACCTGCCGGAATGGTAGTACATCCTGGGCACGGTAATTATTCTGGCACCTTAATTAATGCCTTATTACATCACATAAAAGGCTTACCTGTAAATTCTGACGATAGGCCAGGTCTGGTTCATCGTATCGACAAAGATACATCCGGATTATTGGTAATTGCTAAAACAGAAATGGCAATGACCCATTTGGCGAAACAATTTTTTGATAAAACCAGTGAAAGGGAATATGTAGCCCTGGTTTGGGGGAACATAGACGATGATGAAGGTACCATTCAAGGGAATATAGACCGCAACCCAAAAAACCGGCTTCAAATGCAAGTCTTCCCGGAGGGTGACAAAGGCAAAGAGGCCATAACTCATTATAAAGTTTTAGAACGTCTGGGATATGTAACTATGGTTTCTTGTAAACTGGAAACCGGAAGAACACATCAGATTCGTGTGCACATGAAATATATTGGACATACTATTTTTAATGATGAACGCTATGGTGGGCACAAAATATTAAAGGGAACTACTTTTACCAAATACAAACAGTTCGTAGAAAATGCTTTTAAAATTCTTCCAAGACAAGCTTTGCATGCAAAAACCCTAGGATTTGTGCACCCTGTAAGCGGTAAAATGATGCGTTTTGATAGTGAATTGCCCGATGACATGAGCAATTGTATTGAAAAATGGAGGCATTATTCAAAGCATTCTCGATAGGTATAAATTTCTTTGATAAGGGTATTGATAAGACTTTTGAATCTTATAAAGGAATTCACAAAAATCCTCTTTACTTTTATCTGAAAATAATTGAATTATGAAGATTTTGCTTTCTCCTGCCAAGTCGCTCGATTATGAACGTCCAATGCCCTCAATAAAATACTCACAACCGGAGTTCCTTGAACAGTCGGTAAAATTAAATAAGGTACTGGTAAAGAAAAACCCCAAATCCTTATCTAAATTAATGAGTATTTCAAATGACCTGGCAGAACTGAACTGGGAACGCAACCAAAAATTTTCGCTGCCATTCACACCGGAAAATGCCCGACCAGCTATATATGCTTTCAATGGAGACGTTTATCAGGGATTGGATGCATACAGTATTCCTGAGAATAAACTGGAAAAGTTGCAGGACACCCTTCGAATCCTTTCGGGTTTATATGGCGTTTTAAGACCTCTTGATCTTATTCAGCCCTACCGTTTGGAGATGGGGACACAGTTAAGAATTGGCAGAAAAAAGAATCTGTATGACTTTTGGAAACAGAGTGTGACTAACTTTTTAAACAATGAATTGGTAGAAGGAGAGCTTTTTATTAACCTTGCCAGTAATGAGTATTTCGGAGTTGTGGATGAAAAAAAATTAAAAACAAGTATAATTACTCCCGTATTTAAGGATTGGAAAAACGACAAGCTAAAAGTAATTAGTTTCTTCGCTAAAAAAGCCCGTGGTTCTATGGTACGTTATATACTTGATACAAACGCCAGAACTCTCGAGGATATCAGGGGATTTAATCTGGATGAATATATTTACAGTAAAGAGCATACTTTAAAAGAAAATCAACCAGTTTTTATTCGATAGAATAATTTGCTGGAGCAAGCGTTTATATTATGAAGTTCTATTAATAAACAACTCGCTATGAAAAATTTTAGTTTTGTTCTTTTAACCTTTTTAGTATTTACATTTAGCTGCACAGACAGGGATGATGATGTAGATACAGTCAATATCCGTATCAAGAATGATAGTAATATTAATTTTGATGAGGTTCAGGTAGGTTCTAATGAGGAAATGTATACAAATGTAGCACCTGACGATTATTCAAATTATTTGGTATTTGAGATGGCTTATCAATATGCCTTTGTTGAAATCAAATCTGGGGAGGACATCTATGTACTTCAGCCTATTGATTTTGTTGGTGAAACAGAACTTCCAATCGGTTTTTACACCTATGAGTTAAGTGTAGATGAGGAAGGAGAAGTTGGTCTGCAGTTTGTTGTGGATTAGGACTTTTTGCTCTTAGTCTTTGTCTTTTTTTTCTTTACTACAACCGCTTTTCTCTTAGCTTTTTTTGGTCTGCGGGCTCCGTAAGATTTATTAGAAATCTTACCTCGTTTGGTTTTTATATCCCCTTTACCCATATGTACTAAATATTTCACTTAAAGTACAAAATTTAGCATTAAAAAACAATCTGCCGTTTTGTCTTTTTGCAAAATACTATCTTTATTACTTCGAGAGATTAGTTAGAAATCAGTGATAAATAGTATTCAATTTGTTTTTACATACCCACCCTTATCAACCTTTTTTATTTGATGATTCCACAAAACTGATAGTGGGCACCTTACCACCACCCAGATTTACGACTGGCGAATTAAGAGAAGGGGATGTAGATTTTTGTTATGGGAGCAGGGATGGCCAGTTATGGCCTATTTTGAATCAAATTTTTGGTTTGAATTTAAAGTACGAAACGACTAGTGAGGCAATAAAACAGCGTAAGGATTTTTTAAGAGAACAAAAAATAGGAATTTGCGATATTGTTCAAAGTGCACGGCGAATAAAAGTAGATGCCTCAGATTTGGGTATGAAGAAAGTTACCCTCAGAAACCTTATTGCTTATTTACATAAATACAACAAGGTAGAATGGTTATTGTTTACCGGAGGAAATAGCAAAAATGGACCAGAATATTTTTTTAGAAAACATATTAAGGGGCATGGTTTGAGGTTAGAACCAATTTCTGAGGAAATTCCCCGGGTACATGAGTTTACGCTTCCCGGGAATTTAAAAAGAATCATCAAAACGGTATCCTTAACAGCTCCTTCCGGTTCTGCTAATAGAGCTGTGGGTAGTTTTGTTTCTTATAAAAAGATAAAGGCTTTGAATCCTGATTATACAACTTTGCAATTCAGAGTAGATCAATACCGTACTTTTTTTAAGCACTAAAATCTTGCCGGGCAGACAAGTTGAATAACCCCAGGGAATTAGAAAAAAACAATTTCGTTTAACCATGTTTTAAACTTGGAATCAATGTTTTTTAAATGGAAATTTAATTTGAGATATATGTTTGTTTTTTAATGAAGACAAATTATTTTGTGATTTGCCACTTTTAGGTTTAAAGATTATATTATTATGCGGATATTTAGAGGCTTCAATTGAATAGATAAGAAAATTTATGCATCAGACAGATAGATTAGAGGAATTTAAAAAATCGGTTAAAAATAAGTTTTGCGTTTATAACAGCTTGTTTTTAAATTTACCCTATCAGGGTATCGAAAATGTAGGGATGCTCATTCCTCTTTTATTTGATCAATGTGAAAAGGGATTGAAATCCGGGAGGAATCCACAACAAATTTTGGATTTATTTTTCCAGAACTTCGCAAATATTAATACTGAACAAGAAAGAATTGATTTTATGTTCAGTATCATTCAATATGTTGAGCGGCAAGTGGTATTGTATGATAGTGTGGAAGACGCCGCTTTTCCAAAGCTACATGAACATTCAAGCTCTTTATCCATAAAAGACTATTTTCAATTAGTTGATAAAAATAATAGCTGGGAAAAGAGTGCAAAGAAATTATCAACTTTCAGTGCGCGTATTGTTTTAACTGCTCATCCGACGCAGTTCTATACCCCGTCTGTTCTTGATATCATCGAAGAATTAAAATCGCTAATTCTTGAAGATAAGATTAATGATATTGATGTTGTTCTTCAACAGTTAGGGCTCACTTCTTTAATAAATACAAAGAAACCCACACCACTAGATGAAGCAAAAAATATTATTTACATTCTTAGAAATGTTTACTATGCTGCTGTCGGAGATTTATTCGCTTATATTAAAAGCAATATTGAGAATGATGAATTTGACAATTATAATATTATAAAACTTGGGTTTTGGCCGGGAGGTGATCGAGACGGGAATCCATTTGTAACGGCCGATATTACTCAGGATGTGGCAGATGAACTCCGTATTAATCTAATGAAATGTTACTATAATGACCTTAAAGCTCTTCGTAAGAAACTTACTTTTAAAGACCTTCGCCCTGACCTGAATAATTTAAGAGACAGGCTTTACGTATCTATGTTCGACCCCAAAAATGTAGTGAGCTATGATGATATTATTAGACCATTACTTGGCGTACGTGAAACATTGGTAGTAAAATACAATTCACTTTACCTGAAACATCTGGATGATCTTATTGATAAGGTAAAAATTTTCAAGACACATTTCGCTACTCTGGATATTCGTCAGGACCACAGTAAGCACAAACAGGTAATTGAGACTGTTCTTAAAACCAATGGTTACATTACTGAAAGTCTGGATGAACTAGAGAAGGATAAATTAACGAACATACTTATCAAGGATAAGTTGAAATTGGATCCTAAGGATTTCAAGGATGAAATTGTAAAAGATACTATTGTAAATATCTCCCACTTAAAAGATATTCAGAATAAAAACGGTGAAGAAGGTTGTAACCGATATATTATAAGTAACTCAGAGGATATTTATTCGGTTCTTTTTGTTTACGGACTTTTCAGATGGTGTGGTTGGGAAAAGGATAAAATTACTTTCGATATCATTCCGCTTTTTGAAACAATGAACGGAATGGATACTGCTGAGGCCACCATGCAATACTTATTTGATTTGCCCGCCTACCGTTCACACCTCGAACAGCGCGGTGGTAAGCAGACCATGATGCTCGGATTCTCGGATGGAACAAAAGATGGGGGTTATTTAACAGCCAATTGGTCTATTTTAAAAACCAAGGAGGTTTTGTCAAAAGTTTGTTCAAAGAACGGAATCGAGGCAATATTTTTTGACGGCAGGGGTGGACCACCAGCGCGCGGCGGAGGAAAAACACATCGCTTTTATGCTGCACAAACTAAGGATATAGCTAATAATGAAATACAATTAACAATTCAGGGTCAGACCATAACAAGTACATATGGCACCAAGGAGCAGTTCATGCACAATTCAGAACAGTTATTAACGGCAGGATTATCGAACAACCTCTTTGGAAAAGAAAATGTGATCTCCAAAGAATCACGAAAGTTGATGGAAGAACTCTCTGATCTTAGTTTCGCCAAATACGACGACCTTAAGCAACATGAAATGTTTATTTCCTATCTTGAGAATAGGAGTACACTGAAGTACTATAACAAGGCTAATATTGGGAGCAGGCCTGGAAAGAGGGGTCAAAAAGCTAAATTAGAACTTACAGATTTAAGAGCAATATCTTTTGTGGGGTCATGGAGCCAACTAAAACAAAATGTACCCGGTTATTTTGGTATAGGTACGGCTATTAAAAAACTGAAGGATGAAGGTAGGCTTAGAGAATTAAAGAAGCTATTCAGGGAAGTTCCTTTCTTTGAAACTTTAATGCTCAACAGTATGATGTCTTTGTCTAAGTGTTATTTTGAGCTCACAAGTTATATGAAGGACGATAAGGAATATGGTGATTTCTGGAATATCCTGCATGATGAATATCTGTTGACCAAACAGATGTTATTGCTTATTAGCAATTCCGAAATCCTTATGGAAAATGAAGCTGTTTCAAGAGAATCTATTAAGATCAGGGAAAATATTGTACTTCCGTTATTGGTCATTCAGCAATATGCCCTGCATCAAATTAGCGAGAATTCGAAATATAAAGCGCTTTATGAAAAAATAGTCACGCGTTCTTTATATGGCAATATCAACGCCAGCAGAAATTCTGCATAATCATCGTTTGAAACTGGTTTTTAATCTAATTTAAAGCACTTTGAAGATTCTCAACTCCAGAAGACAGATAATCTTTTTATTCCATTTTAGTGCTCATAATTGCGTAGAACACCTGAATGCCATATGCAATCTGACCAATTTTTAAATTTTCGTTAGGGCTGTGTTGATTGTTGTCCGGATTAACCAAAGGAACAAGAAAGGCCGGAATCTTAAGTTCGTTAATAAATGGTGCAATTGGGACAGTACCGCCCATGATCCTGATTTGTACTACATCTTCTGAGAATGTTTTTTTAAATGTATCTACCAGATAAATACCGTATGGATTGTCCAAATCTGTTCTGAATGCATCCGTGACTGTGCCCTCGGTAATGGTAATGATTTTCTCGTGCTCCATTCTTTGGGTTATATCCGGGACTTCAGTAATTACAAAATAGCCTTCATTTTCGATATATTTCTTTACAAGGTTTTTCATTCGATCTCCATCAGATTCCGGTACAAGGCGAATGTCTATTTCAGCAGTGGCGCTGGCTGGGACAATAGTCCGTGCTTTTTCACCAACCCATCCTGAAGATAACCCCCGAATATTCAATGAAGGATATTGCATGGATTCCTGATAAAAAGCGCCCACCTTTTCGGGCTGTTTGATAGCAAGATGGGTGTTTATGGTTTTTGCAACATCCGGTACACTTTGGAGTATATTCATTGTTGATTCATCAATACTAATTCCGTCATAGTAGCCATCAATTAGTACTCTTCCATCTGAATCTTTCATGCCGGCTAATACCTGGGCCAATTGAAACCCGGGATTTGGGGCATAATTGCCATAATGGCCACTATGCTGCGGATTTATCGGACCGTATGTAGTTAGCGTTAAAGAGGTTATTCCTCTAGCGCCATATGCAATTGTTGGTTTGCCGGAAGAATGAACAGGACCATCTGAAATGATCAGAAAATCTGCTTCTAACAGTTCACGATATTCCTTAACGGCCTTTGGCAAAGGTGCACTACTTTTTTCTTCTTCCCCGTCTAATATGACTTTTATATTAAATGGAATTTCTACTTTGTTTTTTTTCAATAGATCTATAGTATTCAGGAACATAACAATTGGCCCCTTATCGTCTGAAGTGGAACGGCCAAATAGGCGCCAATCATAATTCACATCCTCCTTTAAATCATCAAATGAAAGTGTTTTCCATTCATCATTGTCCATTGTTTTAAGAACTACTTTATAGGGATCTGGTTGATCCCACTTGGAAGGATCTACAGACTGTCCATCGAAATGCATATAAAAGAGAATGGTTGGTTTGCCATCTTCCATGGGGAGGGCTGCAAAAAAAAGGGACTCTCCTTCAGTTGGGAGTACGGATGAATTAAATCCTCTTTCATTAAATTTTTTGGTGAGCCATGACAGATTTCTGTTGATATCTGAATGATCCAAGGCATCGTTTGGGATTGCTACAAATTCTCGAAGTTCATCAATAGTATGCCTTACTTGTGATTTTATTTCAAGGTCTTGTGCGATACTACTCCAAAAAATAAGAAGAAATAATGGGGCAATTAAATTTTTCATATAGACATGTGAATTGATAAAGATTTAAAAATAGGGAATTCTAGGAGTTGAGCAAGTGCTTAAGCTTTAAAATAAGCAGGCGAAATAAAAGTACAAATGGAAATCCATGTAAAACAAGATCAAACCAATCTATGGGTTTCATGCCAATACCTCCTCCAAAAACCCATTTTAATTTACCCCAAAAATGAGGTTCCGGGAAAAAAGGAGCCAACCCCAAGGTGAGACATAACAAGATTATAATTTTCCAATTGTTAATTATGCTCATGGCAGGGGTTTAATGGTTTTAATAAATTCTGAAATTCCAGTATTACCCTTTTTTGACAGCATTTTTATAAAAGCAGAACCAATTATAGCGCCCTTGGCAGTCTTAGTAGCTTGCTCAAATGTTTTGGCATTACTAATACCAAAACCTACAATTTGCGGGTTTTTAAGATTCATTCCGGCAATTCGCTCAAAATAAGCTTCCTGCTTCTCTCCCAATCCTTGTTTAGCCCCAGTGGTACTAGCAGAACTTACCATGTAAATAAATCCATCTGAAGCGTTGTCAATTTGTGCAATTCGGGATTCACTGGTTTGCGGAGTAATTAGAAAAATGTTGATTAAGTTGTATTTTTTAAAGATAGTCTCATATTCTTCTTTGTATACGTCCAGAGGTAAATCTGGAAGGATAAGACCATCAATACCTATTTCCTGACATTTTTTACAGAAGTTCTCTACCCCATACTGCAAAACAGGATTAAAATACCCCATAATGATCAAGGGAATCGAAACAGTTTTTCTAATTTCTTTTAATTGATTAAACAGTAAATCTGTTCCCATGCCATTTTTTAAAGCTATTGTGGAACTTTTCTGAATTGTAGGCCCATCTGCCAAAGGATCACTGAATGGCAAGCCTATTTCTATCATATCAACACCGTTTTTTTCCAAATCCTGAATAATAGATACCGTATCATTTAGATTGGGATAACCAGCAGAGAAGTATATGGAAAGTAGTTTTTTGTTTTCGTCCAGCTTTTTTTGTATTCTATTCTTCATTTTATAGAAACCAATTATAATTTGAAATAATCTATATAGGTTTGTAAATCTTTATCACCTCTGCCTGAAAGGTTTACGACAACAATATCGTTTTGTTCAAACTTTCTGTGGTCAAATATGGCGAATGCGTGTGATGTCTCTATAGCTGGTATAATGCCTTCTAATTGAGATACCATTAGTCCTGCTGTCATAGCTTCGTCATCAGTAATAGAAATAAATTCACCCCTCCCGGTAGTATACAGATGGGCATGCATAGGACCTACGCCCGGGTAATCCAAGCCAGCAGAAATAGAATATGGTTCAGTTATCTGACCGTCCTGAGTTTGCATAAGTAAAGTTTTACTACCGTGAATAATACCAACCTTTCCAAGAGCAGAAGTTGCTGCACTTTCTCCCGAATGAATACCTTTTCCAGCTGCTTCCACGGCAATGATACCAACATCTTCATTATCAAGATAATGGTAATAAGTGCCAGCAGCATTGCTTCCGCCACCCACACAAGCCACAACATAATCAGGGTTCTGGGTACCTTCTTTTTCTAACAGTTGAGATTGTATTTCCTCTGAAATTACTGATTGAAATCTGGCTACCATATCGGGGTAGGGATGCGGACCAACAACGGAACCTATAATATAGTGTGTGTTTACCGGATTATTTATCCAGTCGCGTATTGCCTCATTCGTAGCATCCTTGAGCGTTCTGCTACCCGATAGGGCTGGTCTTACTTCTGCGCCTAACATTTTCATTCTAGCCACATTAGGTGCTTGACGTGCAATATCTATTTCACCCATATATACCACACATTCAATTCCCATAAGTGCGCAAACTGTAGCAGTGGCAACCCCATGCTGTCCGGCACCTGTTTCTGCGATGATACGTGTCTTACCGAGTCTTTTGGCCATTAAAATTTGCCCTACAGTATTATTAACCTTATGAGCACCTGTATGACATAAATCTTCCCTTTTCAGATAAATTTTCGTTCTGTACTTATCTGAAAGGCGTTTGGCAAAATAGAGCGGTGTTGGCCTTCCTACATAATCTTTTAACAACGTGCGGAATTCTTTAATGAAAGATGGTTCTTCCATAATCTGAAGATAGTTTTGTCTAAGCTCTTCAGTATTAGGGTATAGCATTTCTGGTATAAAAGCCCCACCAAACTGTCCGTAATAGCCTTTTTCATCAGCATGATAAGTCATATTCTTATGTTTTTTATGTGTTGGACGCAAACAACCGATTCTTAAATTCCTTTAATTTATCTATATCCTTTAAGCCTGGAGATATTTCAAATCTGCTATTAACATCAATAGCATGACAATATTTAGATTCTTCTTTTTGAAGAAATTCTAAAACATTATCTAGTTCCTCAAGACCTATTCCGCCACTAAGGAAATATGGTTTTTTTGATGGATACCCCCTTAGGGCTTCCCAATTAAATTGATATCCATTGCCACCGGGCAACTTACCTTTAGTGTCGAATAAAAAGAAATCCGATGATTTCTCATATGGATTAAGTTGTGAGAAATCAAAGCTGTCTTTTATACTAAATACCTTATGAATGTCAATCTTGATATTTTTGTTTTCAAATTGTTCTTTTAGCTTAGCACAGAATTCAGGGGATTCATTTCCATGTAATTGTATGGCATTTAACCCATAGGTATTTATGCGATTTAATATTTCTTCAATATTGGCATCAACAAAAACCCCAACTTTGCCAGTCGTCTTACTCAATTTAGGAATAGACCCATCAAAAAAGCGTTTGGAAGACTTCCAGAAAATAAACCCGAGGTAATCTGCCTGCAATTCTGCAACCTCCTCGATATTATGCTTCATTCCACAAATCTTTAGTTTCATCTGGCCATTTGGTTTATAAATTTCCCGGCACTCTCCCCGGGGTTCGCTGTCTTCATGAAGTTTTCACCTACTAAGAAACCCTGATAACCCAGTTCTCTTAGCATTTTAATAGCCGAAACTGAGCTAATACCACTTTCCGATACCTTGACAAACTCATCTGGAATCTTACTGGACAGGGAGGTGCTGGTTTCTAAGTCTACTTCAAATGTTTTTAGGTTGCGATTATTGACTCCTAACATATCTAAACTGGGCATCAATGATTTATCTAATTCTTCTTCACTATGAACTTCCAGTAAAACATCCAAACCTAAACTTTTTGCTAATCCCGATAAAACCTTTATTTGTTTTCTCGTCAAAATAGCGGCAATAAGTAAAATAGTGTCAGCCCCGTGTGCACGGGCTTCTATGATTTGGTATTCGTCAATGATAAATTCCTTTCTTAACAATGGAAAATCTACAGCGGCTCTGGCTATTATTAAATCATCAAGAGACCCTCCAAAATATTTGGCGTCTGTTAAAACAGACATACCGCAAGCCCCTGCATTCAAATATCCTATGGCAATATCCTGTACGCTTGAATTTTGATTGATCACGGATTTAGAAGGGGATCTTCTTTTGTGCTCAGCAATAATCCCAGTTTTACTTTGCCTCAATGCATTAGCCAGGGATACAGGTTTCCTTTGGAAGAGAAACGAAGCCTCCAATTGCTTAAGTGGCATCACAGTTTTTTTAAGGTCTAAGTCCCTTTTCTTATCAACCACTATTTTTCCCAGTATATCCATTATGCACTTAATTGCTGTAATTTTCTTAAGGAATTAAGACCATTTCCATTGAGGAGAGATTCTTTTGCTTTTTCAAAACCTTGTTTTGGACTAATATCCAAAACCGTTGCGATAGCTACTCCGGCATTTGCACAGACTACATTATTTTGCGCTTCTGTGCCTCTGCCCTGTAATATATCCATAAATATTTGGGCAGATTTTTCAATGCTTTCCCCTCCTGCTATTTCGTTTTCCATTACAATCTCCACTCCAAAATCTGAAGGATTTAAAATAGCCTCCGTATTATTTGAAATAGTTTTGGTACTCCCCGTCAATGAAATCTCATCATATCCGTCAAGAGCATGTAGAACTGTGTATTTTTTATCCGTATTCTGATAGAGATACCCATACATGCGTGCTAATTCTAAATTAAAAACACCAACTATTTGATTTTTAGGAAAAGCAGGATTTACCATTGGCCCTAGCATATTAAAAAAAGTCTTGACAGCAAGTTCACGTCGGATAGGTGCTACATTTTTCATTGCGGGATGAAACAAGGGGGCGTGCAATACACATATCCCAGTTTCGTCTATTGATTTTCTAAGAAAGTCCGGATCATTGCTGAATTTCACACCTAGAAATTCCATGACATTACTGCTCCCACAGGTAGAAGATACCCCATAATTACCATGTTTGGTTACCTTAATACCAGCTCCTGCTGTAACAAAGGAAGCCAGGGTAGAAATATTAAAGGTATCCTTGCCATCACCTCCTGTTCCGCAAAGATCAATTGGATTGTATTCAGATAGATCTATGGCAAGACAAAGTTCCAACAGTGCATCTCGAAATCCCTCTAATTCTTCAATGGTAATACTACGCATCATGTACACTGTAAGAAATGCAGCTATTTGGCTATTGTTATAAGTTCCTTTAGCAATATTAACCAATACCTTCTTTGCATCCTCCTTGGAGAGGATGTCATGATTGATCAATTTATTAAGAATCGTTTTCATTTGTTTTAAATTTAATAAGGAATCACAAACGGTTTAATTAATCCATAACCCAATTTTTAAGAATTTGTTTGCCTTGCGGAGTAAGTACAGATTCTGGATGAAATTGAACAGCACAAACATCATAAGTTTTGTGCCTTATTGACATCAGCTGACCATTCTCATCAAATGAAGTGGCTTCAAGAACATCCGGAAGTTGAGGATCAACAACCCACGAATGATATCTGCCTACAACAATTTCCCTTGGTAATCCTTCAAATAAAGGTTCCTCGTTTTCAAGGATTATTTTTGTAGCGACCCCGTGATAAACTTCGTCCAAATTTATCAACTTACCACCAAAAACTTCGCCTATAGCCTGCTGACCAAGACAAACTCCAAATATGCTTTTAGTTGGTGCATATTTGGCAATTATTTCTTTAAGAAGTCCGGCTTCATCAGGGATTCCAGGGCCTGGCGAAAGTACTATTTTCTCAAAATTATCAACTTCCTCCAGTTTTAGCTGGTCATTGCGTTTAACCACTACTTCGCAACCCAAATCCTCCAGATAATGTACCAGGTTATAAGTAAAGCTATCGTAATTATCTATTACCAGTATTTTGTTCATGGCTTATTAATTCTCCTTTTTCAGATAGTTTCTGCAATTTCCAGAGCCTTATTAAGAGCTCCCAATTTATTATAAGTTTCCTGTAACTCCTTTTCCGGTTCAGAGACAGCTACCAGACCCGCTCCTGCCTGGTAATGAAGTTGGTGATTTTTACTTAAGAAGGTCCGGATCATTATGGCGTGATTAAAATCTCCATCAAAATCCATAAATCCGATTGCCCCGCCGTAGTAATCTCTGTTAGTGTTCTCATACTTTTCAATAAGCTGCATTGCCATATGTTTGGGTGCTCCGCTCAGGGTACCTGCCGGAAAAGTGTCTGCTACAACTTTCATAGTTGGTGTTTCTTTTTTCTTTTGCCCAGTAACTTTAGAAACAAGATGAATAACATGAGAAAAGAACTGAACTTCCCTGTAGTTTTCAACATTTACCAAATTTCCATGTCTACTTAGATCGTTACGCGCCAGGTCTACAAGCATAACGTGCTCACTATTTTCCTTTTCATCTTCTGTCAGTTTTTTAGCTAATAAAGCGTCTTCTTCATCATTTCCGGTTCTTTTAAAAGTACCAGCAATTGGATGTATTTCTGCTTTCCCTTCTTTAACAATTAGTTGTGCTTCCGGTGAACTGCCAAAGATTTTAAAATCTCCATAGTCAAAATAAAACAAATAAGGAGAAGGGTTAATAGAACGAAGGGCCCGATAAACATTAAATTCATCACCTTTAAACCCTTGTGAAAACCTACGTGAAAGGACTAATTGAAAAACATCACCCCTTTTGCAATGCTTTTTAGCCAGGGATACATGATGTTTATATTCATCATCATTTAGGTTTGATGAGGCTTTGCCTTCCATTCTGAAATTGTACGAGGCAAAATTTCGAATATTTAGGAGTTGTTCAATTTCAGAAATATTGTTTTCTGAGTTATAACAATGCGCAAAAATATAGGCCTCATTTTTAAAATGATTTATGGCTATGATATTTTGGTACACAGCATAATAAATATCGGGAATATCCAGGGTGCCGTCTTTTTTTGTGATAGAGATATCTTCAAAGTACCTAACTGCATCATAGGACATATAGCCAAACAACCCATTATTTATAAATTTAAAACCATTAGATTCAGTCTTAAACTTTTGGCTGAAGTCATGTATAATTTCCACGACATTTGTTTCGCTGTTAATAGTAATCTCATTAGCAGATTTGTCAGGCAACAACTGAGTAATTTGCTCATCCTTCACTTTGATAGAGGCTATAGGATTACAACAGATATAGGAAAAGGTATTATCATTTGCCCTGTAATCACTACTCTCCAAAAGAATACTGTTAGGAAACTTATCACGAATTTTTAGATATACGCTAACCGGGGTTATGGTATCTGCGAGTATCTTTTTATAATATGTTTTAAGTTCATATGCCATAATCTGCTAAAAATTAATTTCTAATACCAGCTAATTCTGAAAAATCAAAAAGGCTTGTCGTGATAGACAAGCCTTTTCGTATAGTAATACTACAATGGTGCTTAGCTCACGACTTTATACGTAAGTTAATCCACCACCAAGTATTTACTATTCTAATATTCATTGAGTCAAATATAGAAAGGAATTTCATAAATACAAATCAATTTAAAGGAAATATAGATTCAAATTTCAATATTGCATAAAGTGATTATAATTTAAAGTACTGATTCCTAATACTTCAATTCTAATCGTTCAGATCTATATAAGATATCAGTTTGGCCCCAAGAGCTACTTTTGTTGCCATTTTCACTTTTAAAATGTAGTGTCGCTTCAAAAACCTCTTTAGAAGTTTCATAATCTACCTCAACTATTTTAGCGGATAGGTTGGTTCCTTGTTTTAGATAGCCGGAAGTAACCAGAACATTGTTTGAATTTACCAGATAGTCCACATCACTAACAATAGCAGAGAAAAATTCCTGCCCCCTTTCTTTGCCATATTGCCACATCTGCTCAGTAGTTTTATCTTTTTTATTTATTTTATAAATCACCGCGCGGGAATAATGAATGTTATTTTCAAAATGTCTAAATGTACCGTTATCAAATACCAAAAGATTACCATTGGGCATAAATACCGGGGAATGCATTCCCCAGGGAAAGTCAAATTCTTCTGAACTTACTCTGCCATCCTGAACAGCTTTGTCATATGGTTTCCCTTCAGAATCAACAGCTGTTAATAAATAAGGTTTTGTTTCGAAACCCTTTCCTTCTCTGCCAGATTTTCCCCAACTTCTTTTTGGGGCCATAATCCATTCCAGATTATCATTCCAGGAAATTTTTATTAATCCCTGGTTTTTCCCAGATACAATAATTGAATTATCACTCTGATCAAAAGCAAGTCCATTCATGTGGAGCCAATCACGAGGTCTAAAAAAGTTCAAATCATTTCTACTAACATCTAAATTTTTGGCTAAATCCCATTCTCTGACAATTCTAGATTTTTTTCTGTCAAATTCTATAATGTGATCACTGTCTGAGGCAACGAGCTTATTATCTAATTTTATAAAATTATTTCTTTTACCAACACATATCAGTAAGTTTCCATTCGGTAATTCCAGTACGTCATGGTGCATACCATAATTTGTACTTATTTTAGTTTCTTTTAATGGTTTGCCTAACATATCAAATTCATAAATAACATGCCTGCTTACCATTAATACCGTTCCATCCTTAAGTCGTTGAAATGGACTAACCATTTTACCGGCAAAACTTAAATCCAAATACCACCTTACTTGGCCCTGGTCGTCAAAAATTAAAGGTCCCGAATTGAACTTGCCATTGTTAGCAAAATGAATGTCACAGGCGTGTATGCCGGGTTCCATTTCGTCTCGATTTAGCTTGTTTATGGTTATCCTGGGAAAATGGCTTGGGGTATTTCCTGTTTTTATTTTTATAGTATCAATTAATTGACCACCTTCATAATCTAAAGTGAGAACAACTTTATTATTTATATCCGGATATAAGCCTATTACCGGGATCTCTAACTTGGTGGCGTTAAATTCAAAAGTTTGCTCAACAGGAGTCTTACCTAAAACTTTGATAGTAGCATTGCAAGGTTTTTCTACATCAATATTTAACACTGCTGTTAATGGCGATATTTTGTATGGGTTCAAAGTTGTTTCTATGGAATAATTAAGATCGGAACTGCAACTGCTGAAAAGAAATTGTACAAAAACCATGGAACAAACCAAGCGAAATATTCCTTTTGATGTCATTTTTAATTTTTGTTTAAAAATATAGCTTTACATCTAATTTCACTGACTTTTTTACTAAAACATGACTTAAAAAATATTGTTTTTATTAGCCGTACAGCAAGGAAAGGAACCTATATGATATACCTGAGAAGGTAGATTTCATTTTTCGATTTTATCAAATAAAAAATCCTGAATATGATTTAACATATTCAGGATTTAATAAAAAGGGGAACATGAGCTAGAATTCCAGATCTACTACCAGATCAAATTCATCATAGATTGTTTTATCACCCAGGTCATCAAAGAAACTTCCTGAGCCATACTTGACATCGTATTGGGCTCTATCTACTTTTAAAGTAGCTGTTGCTTTACTTCCGTAAACAGAAACATCAAAAGTGACAGGCTTGGTTATACCTTTAATGGTTAGATCACCTTGAACTTCGTAAGAATTTTTACCGGAGGCTTTAACTTTTGTAAAAACTAGGGTAGAATTTGGGTGGTTTTCAACACTAAAGAAATCATCAGACTTAAGATGGCCTTCTAATTTACCTTTATATTCCCCTTCAAGATCGGTGTTGATCAAGGATGTCATATCTACTTCAAATTCGCCGCCAGTTAACTTTTCTTCATCAAACATGAGGGCTCCCGATATAAGATTAACAGTTCCTGTATGAGAGCCGGTTACTTTGTAAGCTTTCCAGGTAACCTTACTCTCATTTGTTTTTACTTCTTTCTTTTCTTCCTTTATTGGAGTATTAGCAACAGCCGTTGCTCCCAAAACTATGGCTAATGCCAAACTTAATACATTCTTTTTCATGTTTCTAAATTTACTTTTTCTAATGATTGTTTTAATGTAAAGTGTTATATATGCGTGAATAATAATTCTTTTGATTGTCGAACCTTTTTAAAATGTTGGGTATCATCTTCTACAGACCTATATCCTATTGCGGCTACTACAGAGGTGTTTAACCCTTTATCATTTAAACCGAGTATTTCATTGTAGACTTCAGGTTCAAAACCTTCCATAGGGCAGGCATCAATTTTTAAGTTCGCAGCCGCTGAAAGTAAATGGCCCAAAGCCAAATAGGTTTGCCTTGCGGTCCAAGCTTCTTTTGTATTATTAGGAAGATCTACTAATTTAGATTTCATAAAATCTCCATAAGACTGTAAATTGCTTAGTTCAATTTCTCTTGTGTTGCTAACATTAGTTAAATAGTTATCAATAAGATCAGCGTCAAAACTACTATTGTTAGCAAAGACTATTAAATGGGATGCATCAGTGATTTGCGATTGACCCCATGAGGCTGCTTTTAATTTTTCCCTCAATTCAATATCCTTTATTATAAAGATATGATAGGGTTGGAGACCATATGAAGAGGGACTTAAACGAATAGCTTCTAATAAAGTATTCAAATGTTCTTCAGAAATTTCTTTTTGACTATCAAATTTTTTGGTTGCATATCGCCAATTGAGGCTTTCAAGGTACTTGTTCATATGTAATATTAAAATTTATTAAATAAAAGATTTAATTGTTCAAGTTCTAAGTCGGAAAAATCATCTAAAATATCTTTTTCTGCTTTTTCCAGCACAATGTCCATTTCAGATAGTGCTTTTAATCCTTCCTTGGTAATGGTAATCTCCACTTTGCGCCGGTTAGACATGCATACAATCCTGTCCACATAACCTTTCTTCATTAATTTATCTACCAAACGGGTGGTATTACTCATTTTACTAACCATTCTCTCGTTTAAAGTAGATAGATTAGCGGGTTTATTCTTTTGACCTCTCAGTATACGTAAGACGTTAAATTGTTGCGTTGAAATTCCAAAAGGTTTAAGAGCATATGAGATATTTTCCGTGACCTTGTTGTGTATTAGCATTAAATGAATAAGAGTCCTGCTTCTTAAGGGAATCTTTTTATCCGTCTTTATTACTGCCTCAACATTCATGTACTTACAATATTTGTATATACAAATGTATAAATATCTTAATTACCGCAAACATTTGGGCAGATAAAGTTTTGTTAAATTTATTATTGCCTATCTACCGTTGCTTAATTTTATGAGAGAAACAAACAATCACCATGATTCGTCTGATCCTGTACTTTAGTATCCTGCTTTTTATAGGATACGGAGTTAAAGAAAGTAATAGAACAAACTTTGAGAAATCAGAATTAGTTAATAATGAATTCACCGCTGCTGATAGTCTGGGTATCCCTATATATAATTTTGATGAGTTGGAACCTCTCTTGAATAAGAAGGATGATAAAATATATATCATCAACTTTTGGGCGACCTGGTGCGCACCATGTATTAAGGAATTACCGCATTTTGAAAAAGTAAACCTGGAAGGAAAGGGTAAAAATCTGGAAGTGATATTGGTTAGCCTGGACATGCCTTCCATGTGGAAATCTAAGTTAATTCCTTTTATAAAAAAAAAGAATTTAAAATCGGAGGTAGTAGTATTAAATGACACAGATCAAAATAGTTGGATCCCAAAAATTGATAAGAACTGGTCTGGGGCAATTCCGGCTACTTTGATCTACAATCGTAAAAAAAGAAAGTTCTATGAACAGACTTTTACTTATGAAATGCTAAATAAGGAAATACAAGAATTCAGATAAATTAAGTAAACATGAAATATCTATTGGCAAATTTAATTTTAATCGTATTTTTTTTGAACCATAGTGGTTATTTAAAAGAAAATGACAAGGGTTATGGCATTGGGGATTATGCAACTGACTTCAGTCTTCCTGATATAAATGGTAAGAACGTTTCTTTATCAGACTACAAAGATGCCATGGGATTTTTAGTGATTTTTACTTGTAATACTTGCCCTTATTCAATAGCCTACGAAAATAGAATTATTGCCCTTGATAAAAAATATAAGACAAAGGGAGTGCCGGTAATTGCCATAAACCCTAACGACCCAAATCTGCAGCCCGCAGATGGCGTTACTTATATGAAAAAAAGAGCAACCGAAAAAGGATTCACTTTTCCATATTTGATTGATAAGGGGCAGGAAATATTTCCGCAATATGGAGCAACTAAAACCCCACATGTGTATTTGCTCGAAAAAACAAAAAAGGGAAATATTGTGCGCTATATTGGAACAATTGATGACAACTATTCCAATGCGTCTGCAGTTAAGACAAAATATGTTGAAAATGCCATAGATGCCATGTTAAAAGGTGAGCAAATTTCAATTACAACTACCAGGGCCATTGGCTGTTCAATAAAGTCTAGATAATGGTAATTGTTTGTGAAAAGTGCAGGAGTTTGTACCTTCGCTTAGAAATTAAAATAAAATGGCAGATTTATTACAAGAGGAATGGGTTGATCAATTAGAGAAGGACGATAATGCTTTTATTCTGGATGTTAGAACACCGGAAGAATCAGATCAGGGACAAATTCCTGAGTCGACCAATTTAAATATCTATTTGGGACAAGAATTTTTGGAGGAGCTTGAGAAATTGGATAAATCAAGGAATTATTATGTTTACTGCAGATCTGGTCAGCGAAGCCGCCAGGCATGTGCCATAATGAATAGCATTGGTATTTCAAATGCCTACAACCTAATGGGGGGAATACTGGAATGGAACGGTGATATAATCTAATGATCTTAAACCTTTAATGCTGCAACCCACTTTCAGTGGGTTCTTTTATTTTAGGTGCATGCGTGAAGATCTATTGCACTACATCTGGAAAAATGGAAAAATTCCATTCGCAGATCTGTACACCTCCAGACAAAAAGCACTACAAGTTATTTCTCTGGGAATTCATAATCATGATGCAGGACCTGATTTTTTTCATGCTCATTTGGTAATTGACGGACAACTGTGGGTAGGAAATGTAGAAATACATGTAAAATCTTCAGATTGGTATGCACATCAACATCATATAGATTCTAATTATGACAATGTAATTTTACATGTAGTTTGGGAAGAAGATACACTGGTATATACGAAAAAAAAAGAAGAAATACCCACTCTTGAACTTATAAATTTTATACCAGACTATATACTAGAAAATTACTATAAATTATTTAATTCAGCCAAAGATAACTTTATCAATTGTGAGAGAGAGACATATTCTATTGATAAATTTAAATTTTCAATTTGGTTGGAACGGCTATATTTTGAAAGGCTGGAAGAAAAATCCAACGAATTAAACAGATTATTGGTAGAAGCGAATAACGATTGGGAAAAAGTACTTTTTATACTATTATTGAAAAACTTTGGACTAAAGTTAAACAGCGAGGCTTTTTTAAGTCTTGGTAGAGCACTTGAATTTGGGATTTTCCGGAAGTTAAGCCAAAATGTTTTTCAATTGGAGAGTGTTTTATTTGGTTTGGCAGGGCTGTTGGAAAATGCATCGTGTAAGGATAAGGTTTTAACCCAAATGCAGAGGGAATATACTTATTTGAGTGATAAGTTCAGGATGAAAGAGACCAGTGCTCAGAGTCCGTCTTTTTTTAGATTGCGCCCAGCCAACTTTCCTTCTATCCGGTTATCACAATTTGCTAATTTATATGCCAAACGTCCGCAATTATTTGGAAATATAATGGCAGTAAAAGAGCCTGCCCAGATTTATGAAATTTTCAATATTTCGGCCAGCAATTATTGGAAAAACCATTATGTTTTTGGAAAGTTATCACCTAAAAGAAAAACTAAACTTACAAAGAGTTTTATTAATTTATTACTCATAAATACGATACTCCCGATGATTTTTTGTTATTCCAAATGGCAAGGGATAGATGCAAGTTCAAGGATAATTTCAATTATTAACAAACTAATGAGTGAGGATAATAAAATTATTAGAAAATTTAATAATCTTGGCGTTAATTGCAGCAATGCTATGGATAGTCAGGCTATACTACAACTTTATAATAGCTATTGTACTAAAAATAGATGTCTGGAATGTGTTGTAGGCAATAGTTTATTAAAAGGAAAATAGTATTTTTAAAAAATGAATATTTTCTATCGCCTTTTATATTATTTTCAAAAACGCGGCTTTGAAGTATGCAGACGGATCGCAGAGAGTCTCGGTATTAGAGCACGTGTTGTAAGAACCACTTTTATCTACCTAACGTTTGTAACTTTGGGCTTTGGTTTTGCATTATACCTGTTTTTAGCGTTCTGGCTGAGAATAAAGGATTTAATCTACACCAAAAGGAATTCGGTTTTTGATCTTTAGATATGATTAGACTTTTTCGCTCTAAAATTTACATCGCAATTGCATTGATGCTATCGGTATTGCTGGTAGGGTCCATGGGATATCATTTTATATCCGAATTATCCTGGTTGAATGCCTTTTATATGACCATAATTACGGTTACAACTGTGGGATTTAGTGAAGTTGGTCCTTTGGAAACGGAAGGTAAAATATTTACGATTTTTTTGATAATATTCAGTGTCTTTATATTTGCCTACGCCATTTCTGTAATTACCGAATATTTATTCAGCAAAAATCAGTTACAGCTATTAAAAACAAAAAAGGTAAAAAAAATGATAAACAGTTTATCCAATCATGTTATTGTCTGTGGTTATGGACGTAATGGAATGCAGGCGGTGGAACGACTTAAGGCATACAAAAAGCCTTATGTTGTTATTGAAAACGACAAAGATGTTATACAAAAATATGAAGAAGATGTCTTGTTTGTTGAGGGTGATGCTAACGAGGATGAAATTTTAATTTCTGCGCGTGTACATGATGCTCAATATCTTATAGTTACTTTACCCGAGGATGCAACTAACTTGTTTGTTGTGTTATCTGCAAGACAACTAAATCAAAAATTATTTATCATTAGCAGGGCTTCTCAGGTTAGCTCCCAAAAAAAATTAAGATTAGCTGGTGCGAATAAGGTTATAATGCCGGATAAAATTGGAGGCGATCATATGGCATCTTTGGTTGTAATACCGGATTTGATCACTTTTATGGATAAATTATCTACTGAAGGGGAAAACACCACCAATCTGGAAGAAGTTGCCATTGAAGATTTTGATGATCAAATGGAATGCAATTCACTGAGAGACCTTGATCTTCGAAGAAAAACAGGATGTACTATTATTGGTTATATAGAACCGAACGGTAATTATATAATTAATCCGGAGGCAGATTTACCTTTGGAACCTAAAAGTAAAGTTATCGTTTTAGGGAGGCCCGAACAGATCAAAAGGCTTAACGAAATGTTTCATATAAATTAAACTCCTTCAAATAATTATATTTTTTTGTAATACTATTTTTTAGGATATTGCCGCCATTACAGACCAAATTAAACCTAAAACAACTCTTATGAAGTATAGACTTCTTTCAATTTTAACACTGTTTCTTCCAATTTTGACATTTGCTCAGGACAAAGGACTTGATGAAAAAGTAAATGACGCATTTATGCCCGTTGCAGTATGGTGGGAAGGTTTTATCCTTACTTCGATTCCTATTGCCGGATATAATCTGCCGGTGGTTCTACTCCTTTTGATATTTGGAGCTACTTTCTTTACTATTTATTTTAAGTTTCCCAATATCACAAAATTTAAATTGGCCATCAATACAGTACGTGGTAAGTACGATGAACTGGATCATCATAGCGTAGAAAAGGCTGATTTAAACATTGTAGATGGTGATTTGGTTGATACTATTGCGGACGAAAGTAAAGAGGGTGAGGTTAGTCATTTTCAGGCTCTTGCTACTGCCGTTTCCGGAACAGTAGGTCTTGGTAATATTGCGGGAGTAGCTGTGGCCATTGCTCTTGGTGGGCCCGGAGCCACTTTTTGGATGATTGCTTGTGGTTTAATAGGGATGTCAACGAAATTTGTTGAATGTACCCTTGGGGTCAAATACAGAGATGTGGGTGAAGATGGTACCGTTTATGGCGGACCAATGTATTACTTATCACGGGGACTAAAGGAAAAAGGATTTACCGGCTTAGGTAAAGTTTTAGGTATTCTGTTTGCTGTGTTGTGTGTAGGTGCTTCTTTTGGAGGAGGTAACGCATTTCAGTCTAATCAGGCTGCAGTTCAACTTTCTACTATGTTAAATCTGCAGGGTGGAGCAACCGGAGTTATTATTGGTGTAATCCTTGCTATTCTTGTAGGCATTGTTATCATTGGAGGAATAAAAAAAATTGCCAGTGTTACGGAAAAAATTGTACCATTTATGGCCGGAGTCTATGTTTTGGCTTCATTGGTAATAATTTTTGCCAATATCAAATATATAGGAGATGCTTTTGCCATGATATTTAATGGGGCGTTTACCCCTGAGGCAGGTTTAGGAGGTATTGTTGGAGTTATTATTGTAGGCTTCCAAAGAGCAGCTTTTTCTAATGAGGCTGGTGCCGGATCTGCAGCCATTGCCCATTCTGCTGTTAAAACAAAGTACCCTGCGAGTGAAGGTATAGTAGCGCTTTTGGAACCATTTATAGATACGGTAGTGATATGTACCATGACGGCATTAGTTATTATTTTCTTTAATATGGACGCCGGGGCATTTGAGTATGGCAATGCCGTGAACAGTACTGTTTTAATCAGTGAAACCGGAAATTATATTGGTGGCGTTGATCTAACATCAATGGCTTATGATTCTGTTATCCCCGGATTCAGATACATCCTTACCATTGCAATTATTCTCTTTGCATTTTCCACAATGATTTCATGGTCCTATTATGGTCTTCAATCCTGGAAATACCTTTTCGGACGAGGCAGAAGAGCTGACGTTGTCTACAAAATTTTATTTTTATTATTTGTAGTTATTGGTGCCGCAGCTACTTTAGATGCGGTAATTAAGTTTTCTGATGCCATGATTCTGGCATTGGTATTCCCAAATATGATAGGCTTGCTGTTTTTGTTTCCGAAGGTGAAAGAAGAGCTTAATAAGTATATAATCGACATTAAAGGTGTAAGTAAATAAGAATTTCCTTGAAAAGTTCTAAATCCCACTTTAAGTTCAATAAACAAGAACGCAGTGGGATTTTCTTTTTATTGGTAATCATTTTTAGTTTACAGCTTATCTATATGCTTTTACGCAATGAAGTGGTTTATTCCTCAGATGTAAGCTTTGCATTGGATACAAAAGTTCAAAAACTCTTAGATTCAATAAGGGAACAAAGTAAAATAGAAGAATCACCGAAAGTATATCCTTTTAATCCAAACTTTATAACCGATTATAAAGGTTATACCTTAGGTATGTCTAATGAAGAGATAGATAGATTACACTTATTCAGATCTGAAAACAGATGGATCTATTCCGCAAAAGAATTTCAACAGGCTACTCTCATTTCAGATTCTTTGCTACAAATAATAGCTCCATTATTTAAATTTCCGGAATGGGCAAATCGACCAAAAAACAAAAAAAAAGAAAGACAGCAAAAATTGGTAGTAGAAGTTGTAGCGCATAAAGATTTGAATCAGGCTACCATAGAAGATCTTAAGGTCATATATGGAATTGGCGATAAATTATCGGCCAGAATTGTCAAGTTCAGAAACAGATTAGGAGGCTTTATGGTAAATGAACAGCTATATGATGTATATGGTCTGGAGGAAGAAGTTGTTTTAAGAATATTGGAGGAATTTCGTGTTAAGGAGCAACCCATAATTGAAAGAATCAATATTAATACTTCTACAAGAAGAGAAATGGAACAGCTGATTTATATTAATCAAAATCTTGCTATTCAGATAGTTACCTATAGAGATAGCGTTGGGATTATCCAAACTTTTGATGAATTAACAAAAATAGAAGAATTCCCTGCAGACAAGATTGATAGAATTAAATTATATTTGTCGCTCTAAAAAATTGCAATAATGACTACAGACACTATGTCTATTATTAGTTTCGATTATTCTGAGACCCAACACCATGTTGCCGAGTCTGCTAAGAAATTTGCAGAACAATATATAAGGCCTCATATTATGGAGTGGGACGAATCTCAATTTTTCCCTGCTGATCTTCTTAAAAAGGCCGGAGAATATGGTTTTATGGGTGTATTGGTTCCTCATGAATTAGGTGGGGCCGGTTTAGGCTATCATGAATATATAGCCATCATTGAAGAGATATCAAAAGTGGATCCATCAATTGGCCTTTCAATAGCCGCTCATAATTCTTTATGTACTAATCATATTCTATCTTTTGCGAATGACGAGCAAAAACAAAAATGGCTTCCGAAACTTGCTACCGGAGAGTGGATTGGTGCCTGGGGACTAACAGAGCACGATACGGGTTCAGATGCCGGAGGAATGAGTACAACAGCTATTAAAGATGGTGATGATTGGGTTCTTAACGGAGCAAAGAATTTTATAACTCATGGTATAAGTGGAGATATTGCTGTTGTAATTGCAAGAACAGGGGAGAAGGGAGATAGTCGTGGGATGACCTCTTTTGTTGTCGAAAAAGGGACATCGGGTTTTACAAGTGGTAAGAAAGAGAATAAATTAGGAATGCGTGCAAGTGAGACTGCAGAATTGATTTTTAATAATTGCAGGATTCCAGATTGCCAGAGACTTGGTGAAATAGGCGAGGGCTTTATACAGTCTATGAAAGTTTTAGATGGTGGACGCATATCAATTGGAGCCTTATCTCTGGGAATAGCGAAGGGTGCATATGAAGCTTCAATAAAGTATTCTAAGGAACGCGTGCAATTTGGTAAACCTATTAGTTCATTTCAAGGTATTTCATTTAAACTGGCAGATATGGCTACCGAAATAGAGGCATCTGAATTATTATTACACAAGGCTGCTTTCCTAAAAAATGAAAGTCGCGAAATGACCAAATTTAGTGCAATGGCAAAAATGTTTGCTTCGGAAGTCTGTGTAAAGGTTGCCAATGAAGCCGTCCAAATTCATGGAGGTTATGGTTACACCAAAGACTTTCCGGTTGAAAAGTTCTATAGGGATGCAAAGCTTTGCACAATAGGAGAGGGTACCACTGAAATACAAAAAATAGTTATAGCAAAGAATATTTTAAAATAATTTGCTACCATTTAATTTATTCATTCTATATTTGCATTCGAAAAATCATTAAAGAAGGGAGGTTGTAGCCTATGTTGATAATACCAGTAAAAGAAGGAGAAAATATAGACAGAGCTTTGAAGCGTTTTAAACGAAAGTTCGATCGTACAGGTACCATGCGTCAGTTGAGAAAACGTCAGCAGTTTACCAAGCCTTCAGTTGAAAGAAGACAACAAATACAGAAAGCACAGTATATTCAGGGCCTTAGGGACCAGGAAGAAATTTAATAAATAGCTTTTAGCATTTTAAATTCCCGTCGCGATAACTATCGAGACGGGATTTTTTTATGAAAATAACTAAAGGTAACTTTGTGATATGTCTGCAACAGCTTTTATATCCTATCTTACTCATGAGAAGAACTATTCACCTAATACGGTGAAAGCATATGAAAAAGATATTCAGGGATTTACAAATTTTTGCCTAAAGGAGCATGATTTGAAGCAAATTGATAACGCAGACTATAATTTGATACGAGGGTGGGTAGTTCAAATGGTCACAGAGGGATTGTCCAACAGATCTGTAAATCGGAAAATAGCTTCATTGAAGGCTTATTATAAGTTTTTATTAAGAACTGAAAACATTCAGGTTAATCCATTAGCTAAACATAAGGCCCTAAAAACTCCTACAAAAATTGAAGTTCCTTTTTCCGAGATGGAAATGAATATGCTTTTACAACAGGCGCATTTTGAAGATGGATTTGAAGGTAGCAGGGATAGGTTGATCATAGAACTACTTTACACTACAGGAATAAGGCGGGCAGAGCTCATTAACCTTAAATTAAAGGATATTGATCTGTCTCAAAAAACGATGAAGGTATTGGGTAAAAGAAATAAGGAACGAATAGTTCCACTCTTGGACTCAACTTTAAATCTGTATGAGATCTATTTGGATAATAGAATGAATTTGGACTCTATAAAGGAAAGGGACTTTGTTTTTCTCACCAAATCCGGGATTAAAATTTATGAAACACTTGTTTATAGAATTATTAATGGGTATTTTAGTAAGGTCTCTTCCAAAGTTAAAAAGAGTCCGCATATCCTTAGGCACACCTTCGCCACACACTTGCTTAACAAAGGAGCAGATTTGAACTCGGTGAAGGAATTGTTAGGACATTCTAGTTTGGCATCTACTCAGGTTTATACCCATAATAGTATAGCCGAATTAAAGAAAGTACATGCGTCTGCTCATCCAAGGAGCAAGAAATAGTATAACGTTCTTTTCTATTGTTTAACCTAAAATATTCTACTTATGAAGGTAAATGCGCAAGCTGTGAATTTTAATGCAGATTTAGAACTTCTAAATTTTATTCAAACGCGTTTAGACAAACTAGAACTTTTTTATGATAAGATTGTCAGCTCTGATGTACATTTAAAGGTTGAAAATACTAGTGAAAAAGAAAATAAAATTGTCGAGATTAAACTGTATATACCAAAAGATATGTTTGTAGTTAAAAAGCAATGCAAATCTTTTGAGGAGGCAATTGATTCTGCGTGCAGTTCTCTGGAGAGAAAGTTGGTTAAAAAGAAGAAAAAACCAAGGTTCCAACCCTCCTTAAAATTTTTATAAAATAGTTTTGATTAAAAAAATAATTATCTACATTTGCAGTCCGTTAGAAATAGCGGACTTTTTTATGCATTATAGGCTTTAAAAAGCCGATGTAGCTCAGCTGGCTAGAGCAGCTGATTTGTAATCAGCAGGTCGTGGGTTCGAGTCCCTCCATCGGCTCGTAAGTATATAAAATAGCAAGGAGGGGAGATACTCAAGCGGCCAACGAGGACAG
>CAZHWD010000144.1:0-75651 GCA_964536335.1 uncultured Eudoraea sp.
TTGGACACGTAAAATAGTAGTACAAATTGAGAAGCAAATTGAGGTTATAAAAACATTTTATCATACAGATGAGGAGACCATATATCAGGAATCTGCACTCTTTAAAATTGCTTCACATCTTTTGTTTGATGAACCTCAGATTCAGAATATCATCTCAGGGAGTAAATCCAAAATTGTAACGGTATCCAGAGAATATTTTGTTTTGGCTAAAACAGGCAGAAGACACGAGATTGATGAAATGCATGATCAACTTGAACCTTATGGAATAATGCAATTCGTACGTTCAGGGAGAATTACGGTAACAAAATCGACAATGCCTATCACTCCAATTATTAATGAATTCCATCAAACATAAATCTTAGTTAATAAAAAATAACAATAATTAAACATGACAAATTATTTCAATACGCTATCCTTAAGAGATCAATTATTACAGTTGGGAAAATGCAGATTTATGGAGTCTACCGAATTTTCGGATGGAGTTAATGCTCTAAAATCAAAAAAGATCGTAATTGTGGGTTGTGGTGCGCAAGGCTTGAACCAAGGATTAAATATGAGGGATTCTGGATTGGATATTTCTTATACGCTAAGAGAGGCTGCCATTAAGGAAAAACGCCAATCCTATATAAATGCTAGTGAGAATGGTTTTAAGGTGGGCACTTACGAAGAAATGGTGCCTAATGCAGATCTTGTCATTAACTTAACTCCGGACAAGCAGCACACTTCTGTAATAAATGCAGTAATGCCCCTAATGAAAAAAGGAGCAACATTATCATATTCTCATGGATTCAATATTGTTGAGGAGGGTATGCAAATCCGGAAGGATTTAACCGTTATTATGGTTGCACCTAAATGTCCCGGTTCAGAGGTAAGAGAGGAATACAAAAGAGGATTTGGGGTTCCCACCTTGATTGCTGTACACCCCAATAATGACCCGGAAGGTAAGGGATATGAGCAGGCTAAGGCTTATGCCGCCGCTACCGGAGGTAATAGGGCCGGTGTATTGGAGTCCTCATTTGTTGCAGAAGTAAAATCTGATTTAATGGGAGAGCAAACCATCCTTTGTGGTTTATTACAGACAGGATCCATTCTTTGTTTTAATAAAATGATTGAGAAGGGTGTTAACCCTGGCTATGCTTCTAAACTAATTCAATATGGATGGGAAACAGTAACAGAGGGATTAAAATATGGCGGAATAACCAATATGATGGACCGTCTTTCTAATCCGGCGAAAATAGAGGCCTTTGAACTATCAGAAGAGCTAAAAGATATTATGCGGCCATTGTTCCATAAGCATATGGATGATATTATGAGCGGGCATTTTTCTAAGACAATGATGGAAGATTGGGCAAATGATGATAATAACCTGTTGACCTGGCGTGCGGAAACCGGAGAAACCGCATTTGAAAAAACTGCTGCTGGTGATGATGCCATATCTGAGCAGGAATATTATGATAATGGTCTACTTATGGTTGCTTTGGTTAGAGCAGGGGTGGAGCTGGCTTATGAGTCTATGACAGAATCAGGAATAATAGGAGAATCTGCGTATTACGAATCATTACACGAAACACCGCTTATAGCCAATACTATAGCCAGAAAGAAATTATTTGAAATGAATCGTGTAATATCTGATACCGCAGAATATGGTTGCTATTTATTTGACCATGCCTGTAAACCTTTATTAGGCGATTTTATGAAAAAAGTGGATCTTGATGTCATAGGTACCCCTTATGTTAAAGGCAAGGACAATGGTGTGGATAACGCCAAGCTAATTGCAGTAAATAAAGCACTTCGTGAGCATCCGGTTGAGATTATTGGTACTAGATTACGGGAGTCCATGACTGCAATGAAACCCATCGTTTAAGAAAACGAAATAGCCGGTATTTAAAAAATATTCTAAGCTTTTAAGACAGAAAACAACATGGAAACAACCGTATCACTAATTCCTGAGGCATTTAGTATTAATGAGCCAATAAATCAAAAGACTTATTTAGTAAACGGGGAATTAAAAGAGTGGGAAGGAGCCACGGCAGAAGTTTACTCTACTATCTCCAGCACAACAGAATATGCGCCAACACTACTTGGTTCAGTTCCGGACATGGGTGAAAAGGAGGCTTTGGAGGCATTAGATGCCGCTGTAAAAGCCTATGACCAGGGGCAGGGAGTATGGCCAACCATGAAAGTTAGAGATCGGATAGAATGTATGGAGAAGTTTGTACGTGGTATGGAAACCAAACGGGATGAAGTAGTTAAATATTTAATGTGGGAAATAGGTAAAACTTTACCAGATTCTGAAAAAGAATTCGACAGAACCATAGAATACATCTACGATACTATTGAAGATTACAAACAACTGGATCGTGATTCAGCGAAATTTGAAAAAAATAGTGGGGTTTATGCGCATATAAGGCGTGGTCCCCTTGGTGTAGTTCTTTGTCTTGGTCCTTATAATTATCCTTTGAATGAAACCTTCTGTTTACTTATTCCTGCAATTATCATGGGAAATACAGCAGTTTTTAAACCTGCCAAGCAAGGAGTTCTTTTGATTGCACCTTTAATAGAAGCGTTTAAGGAAAGTTTTCCGAAAGGAGTCGTAAATGTCTTATTTGGCCGTGGGCGGGCCATTGCAGGACCCATAATGAAGACAGGTAAAGTAGATGTATTGGCTTTAATAGGGCATAGTTCTTCAGCGAACGCATTGCAAAATCAACATCCAAAGAGCAACCGTTTGCGTCTGGTATTAGGGTTGGAAGCAAAAAACCCTGCCATTGTTTTGCATGACGCAAATATGGAGTTGGCTATAAATGAATGTCTGGCCGGTGCTTTATCTTTTAATGGTCAGCGTTGCACTGCACTTAAAGTGATATATGTACATAAGAATATAGTAGAGGAGTTTACTGAAAAGTTCTCAAAGAAAGTAGATGAGCTTAAATTCGGTAATCCCTGGGATAAAGGAGTAGCCCTTACACCTTTGCCAGAACCTGATAAACCGGCATATATACAAGAATTAATTGATGATGCTTTGGAGAAAGGAGCGCAGATTGTGAACGCAAAAGGAGGAGAGCATTCTGATAATTATATCTGGCCTGCTGTCCTTTATCCTGTAACTAAGGATATGAAGGCATATGAGGAAGAACAGTTTGGACCTGTGATTCCTATCCTTGCATTTGAGGATATTCAAGAACCCTTAGATGATATGGCCGAATCTAACTACGGCCAACAAGTTAGTTTATTTGGTAGTGATGTATATACCCTAGCGCCTTTAATTGACAACCTAGCCAACCTGGTGTGCCGTGTAAATCTGAATAGCTCCTGTCAGCGTGGACCGGACGTTTACCCATTTACTGGGAGAAAAGATTCAGCGGTTGCCACATTAAGTGTTCATGACGCACTTCGATCGTTCTCTATCAGGACATTTGTAGCCTCTAAGGACACGGAGTTGAATAATGAAATTCTGGAAAAGTTATTGGAAACAAAACTATCTAATTTTATTAGCACCGACTATCTTTTATAAATAAGGAAATGCCAGCAAATTAAAATTATTAGGATACCCTGTTTGGCTTAAATAAGTTATTACCTAAATATGTGAAGCGAGCCAGTCTCCAACTTCACTTGTTTTATAGGCTTTTCCTCCTTCGGAAAGGTCTTCTGTAACTATACCTTTGGAAAGGGATTCATTAACCACCTTACGTATAGCCTCAGCCTCATCAGTCAAATTAAATCCATCAAATAACATTGCTGCAGATAAAACTGTTGCCAGGGGATTAGCAATATCTTTTCCGGCAGCCTGGGGATAAGACCCGTGAATAGGTTCGTACAACGCAATGCTTTCACCAATAGAGGCAGAAGGCATTAATCCCATAGAACCCGATATTACTGAAGCCTCGTCCGTAAGAATATCACCAAACAGGTTTTCGGTAATAAGCACATCGTATTCACCTGGCCACTGTACAAGCCGCATAGCCACAGCATCAACAAATTCATAGGACACCTTTACATCGGGATAATCCTTTTCCATAACCTGTACGGTTTCACGCCATAAACGTGAGGTTTCCAATACATTGGCTTTGTCCACACAGCAAAGACGTTTAGAGCGTTTTTGAGCCATTTCAAAACCTTTTTTGGCCAATCGCTGTACTTCCTTTCGGGTATATGTACAGGTGTCGTAAGCTGTGTCTCCGTTGTCTTCCCTTCCTCGTTTACCAAAATAAATGCCACCTGTAAGCTCTCTTAAAAATACCAGATCTGTACCTTCAATCCGTTCTCTTTTTAAAGGTGATTTATCAATTAAAGACGGAAATGTAAAAGTAGGTCTGACATTAGCAAACAATCCCAGTTTTTGTCTCATCCTCAATAAACCTTGCTCCGGGCGAACTTTTGCCGATGGATCGTTATCAAATTTCGGATGACCGATAGCACCAAATAGTACCGCATCTGAAGTGGCACATATTTCATGGGTTTCATCCGGGTAAGGGTCTCCAACAGAGTCAATCGCGGCAGCACCTGTTAAGGCTGGTCTCCAGTTTATTTCATGGTTAAACTTTGTGGCAACGGCATTGCATACTTTTACCGCCTGATCTATCACTTCCGGTCCAATTCCGTCTCCGGCCAACAGTGCTATATTTAATTTCATTTTATTTCTAGGATCTAATTAGTAGAATATATTTGTCTTTATAAAGATTTTTTAAATGATATTCAACATTTTTTCAGTTGCCTTAATAGCGGAAACAGTCTGATCCGAATCCAGACCACGCGTAATAAAGTCTTTCCCATTGTCTTGCCAGGTTATAATGGTCTCACATAATGCATCAGAGTTACTACCCGGAGGTATTCGGACCGCGTAATCTGTAAGAATTGGAAGTTCTATTTTTTTAGTTTTATAGACCTTTCTCAGAGCATTCATAAAGGCGTCAAACTGGCCATCTCCCTGAGCATTTTCTTCATAAGCATGTCCATCGATTTCGACGGCCACTGTTGTAGAAGGTTTAAGACCCTTAGAATGGGTAAGCACATAGGATTTAACAAATGTTTTTTGTTGATAAGACTCACTATCCAATACATCGGAAATGATATACGGAAGGTCTTCTTTGGTCACTTTCTCCTTTTTATCGCCTAGCTCTATAATACGCTGGGTTACTTTTTTTATTTCTTCATCATTAAGAGTAAGTCCTAATTCCTGAAGATTTTTTTGAATATTGGCTTTCCCTGAGGTTTTGCCAAGAGCATATTTACGTTTTCTACCAAAACGTTCGGGTAATAAATCATTAAAGTATAAATTCTTTTTATTGTCTCCATCTGCATGTATACCAGCGGTTTGTGTAAATACATTATCTCCAACAATAGGCTTATTGGCCGGAATACCAAACCCAGTAAAGGTTGATACGATTTTACTAACCTTAAATAGCGAAGACTCTTCCACATTAATCTCGATTTCCGGCATAAAATCATTTATCACCGCGACAACACTTGCCAATGGAGCGTTTCCTGCGCGTTCTCCCATGCCATTTATTGTAAGATGTAATCCGTGACAACCAGCCCTAAGGGCTTCCATAACATTTGCAACACTAAGGTCATAATCGTTATGACCATGAAAATCGAAGTGTGTATCCGGATAGCGAGTAACAATTTGCGAGATAAAATCAAAAGTTTCTCCATGAGTCAAAATACCAAGAGTATCCGGTAATAATATTCTTTTAACAGCTTGTGCAGTAAGGAAGTCTAGATATTGAAAAACATATTCTGGTGAATTTCGCATACCATTGCTCCAATCTTCAAGGTAAATGTTGGTCGTAATTCCTTGCTTTTCTGCCTGTCCAAGTACATTAGCAATATCTTCAAAATGTTCCTTGGGTGTTTTTTTAAGTTGATAAGTCAAGTGGTTCAAAGATCCTTTGGTTAATAGGTTTTGAACTTTGGCACCTGTCTTTTTCATCCATTTGAGTGAAAGACCATTATCTACGAAAGTAAGTACTTCTATACGATCCAAATACCCTACCTGGTTTGCCCAGTCTGTTATCTGTTCAACTGACTTAAATTCCCCTTCTGAAACTCTGGCAGATGCAATTTCTATGCGATCCACTTTCAATTCATCTAAAAGAAGTTTTGCCAGGGTCAGCTTTTCTGCGGCAGTGAAGGATACGCCAGAGGTTTGTTCTCCATCCCTCAATGTTGTATCCATTATTTCAATCTTCTTCTTATTCATGCTAAAGGTAAATGGCTTATAGAGTATTAGATTACTTAATTGTTAAAGAGGTGTGTCTTTCGCAAAAGATTCAATTTCACTCTTAATATTTAATAAATAATCAATATCGTCAAATCCGTTGAGTAAGTTTTCCTTTTTATAATCATTTATATCGAAATTTTCCTTTTCACCCGTTGTCTTTATAGTGAAGGTTTGTTCCGGAAGATTGACTTCAAATTCAGTAGTTGGATCAGCTTCAATAGCCTCGAAAACCTTTGTAAGAAAGTTTGGGCTTACCTGAACAGGTAAAACGCCAATATTCATACAATTGCCCCGGAATATATCGGCAAAAAAACTGCTTACAACACAGCGAAAACCATAATCATAGATGGACCATGCAGCGTGTTCTCTTGAAGAACCAGATCCAAAATTTTTCCCGCCAACCAATATTTTACCACTATAAATAGGGTTGTTCAGTACAAAATGTTCTTTGGGGGTATCATCAGATTGATATCTCCAATCGCGAAAAAGGTTATCACCAAAACCCTTTCGTTCTGTGGCTTTTAGAAACCTAGCTGGGATAATCTGATCTGTATCCACATTTTCTATTGGAAGTGGAACAGCTGTAGTGCTTAAAACTTTAAATTTATCGTATGCCATTAGTAATTGTATCCGTTATTTATTAATAAAAAACTAAGCGGTTTCAAAAACCATCAACTCCCTTGGATCTGTTACCTTACCCGTTACCGCTGCTGCAGCAGCAACCAAAGGACTAGCAAGAAGTGTTCTTGCTCCGGGCCCCTGTCTTCCTTCAAAATTCCTGTTAGATGTACTCACAGCATATTTTCCGGAAGGAATTTTATCGTCATTCATAGCAAGACAAGCGGAGCAGCCTGGTTCTCTTAATTCAAAACCAGCCTTATTCAGAATATCCAACAGCCCTTCTTTTTTAATAGCCTCTTCTACTTTATGAGAACCTGGTACCAGCCAGGCAGTTACGTTTTCTGCTTTTTGTCTCCCTTTAACCAAGCTGGTAAAAGCCCGGAAATCCTCAATCCTTCCATTGGTACAACTTCCAAGGAAAACAAAATCTATTTCTTTCCCGAGCATATTGTCTCCCTCTTCAAAATTCATATACTGAAGCGACTTTTTATAGGTAGAGGCACCACCTTCTATTGCATCAGATTTAGGGATACCACCTGATATTCCTATCCCCATGCCCGGATTAGTCCCATAAGTAATCATTGGTTCTATATCTTCACCGTTGAATGTGATTTCGTGATCAAAAACAGAATCGTCGTCTGTATATAGGGTTTCCCAGTAGCTCATGGCCTTATCCCAGGCTTCACCTTTTGGTGTATACTCCCTATTTTTAATATATTCAAATGTTTTTTCATCCGGAGCGATCATACCTCCACGGGCACCCATTTCAATGCTTAAATTACATACAGTCATACGCCCTTCCATAGACATTTGCTTAAAGACATCTCCTGCGTATTCAACAAAATATCCAGTTGCGCCCGAGGTGCTCAATTTAGAAATAATGTAAAGAGCCACATCTTTCGGTGTAACCGCATTATTTAATTTACCATTTATAGTAATGCGCATGCTTTTAGGTTTAGGCTGCATAATGCACTGGCTTGCCAAAACCATTTCTACCTCCGAGGTCCCAATTCCAAATGCTATGGCACCAAAAGCGCCATGCGTTGAAGTATGAGAATCACCACAAACAATTGTCGATCCGGGTAATGTAATTCCATTCTCAGGACCAATTACATGGACAATGCCGTTTTTTTCATGACCGAGGCCCCAATAGGGAATTTGATGTTCTTGCGCGTTTTGTTCCAAAGCCCGAAGCTGCTTGGCAGATAGAGGATCCTTAACAGGCAGATGTTGGTTTAATGTAGGGGTATTATGATCTGCCGTCGCAAAAGTACGTTCCGGGTATATAACCTTAATTTTTCTATTTTTTAAACCCAAAAAAGCAACTGGACTTGTAACTTCATGAACAAGATGACGGTCAATAAACAGTACGTCAGGCCCATTAAGCACTTTTTTGACTACATGTGAGTCCCAAACTTTATCAAATAGTGTTTTTTTCATAAAATATTCAAATAACTAATAAATAGCTTTTTAGCACAGCTAACAAATGTATGAAATACAAGTAAAAGGGGGTAAAACAATGTGCTTCTAAATTACGATGTTCAATTAGCTATAAAGTTATATAATCTATTGGTAATCAAATAAATAAATTGAATATGTCCACTTTTCAGTTTTATGTTAACAGAGGTCACTAATCTATCTTCATAACAGTATGTGAATTATTGAATGGAATTTAAGTGAAATTACAGTTTAACATGGCCTCACTATGGTTTAACATTACTGTAACGATTACAAGAAAAGGCTATACCTATCTTTAATCAAATCTAACTTAATAATTAAAGAAACTAAGTGATGAAAAAAAATTACATGAATGGCTCGGCATTTTTTCTTGTAATACTAATGCTTTTCTGCATTAAAGGTATTGCACAATTAGATTTGCCCAGAGGGAGTCAGAAGGCAAAAGTATCGCAGCGAGTAGGTATTTCTGATATCTCAATATCCTATTCAAGACCGGCAGTAAAAGATCGCGAAGTATGGGGCAAATTGGTACCCTACGGGATGAACAACCTGGGTTTTGGTACCGCTAAAGAATCCCCTTGGCGGGCAGGTGCAAATGAAAACACTGTTATCAAATTTTCAGATGACGTTAAGATTGAAGGGCAACCTTTAAGTGCAGGAAAATATGGACTGCACATGATAATTTATGAAGACAACAAGGCAACAGTGATATTTTCAAAAAACTACGAAGCCTGGGGTAGTTATTTTTACGATCCTTCTGAAGATGCCCTTAGAGTTGATGTTATGACAAAGGAAATACCTCATACTGAGGAATTGACTTACCAATTCACTAAGGTTGAAGCAAATTCTGCTATAGCTTCCTTAAATTGGGTACAGAAAGAAATACCTTTTAATATTGAAGTAGATGTTACCAGTATAGTCCTGGCAGACATTAGGCATAAATTGCAGAATTCCCCTGGATTTAATCGTCAAACATGGGAACAAGCGGCTAATTTTTCCTTGAATAATGGCGGTGACCTAGATGAGGCACTTGGATGGATAGATGCTGCTATTACAGGGATGTTTTTTAGTCAGAAAACCTTTAGCAATCTAAACACAAAAGCAAAAATTCTAACTAAACAGGGAAAAACAGCACAAGCAGATTCGGTTATGGACGAAGCTCTTGGCCTTGCTACAATATTTGAGGTTCATGGATATGGGAGGCAATTAATTGCACAGGAAAAGAAAGAAAAAGCGCTCGAAGTTTTTAAAATGAATTCAAAAAAGAATAAAGGGCAATGGCCTGTTGATTATGGATTAGCCAGAGGTTATTCTTCTATGGGCGATTATAAGACTGCTTTAAAGCATTTGAAAATTGCCGCTCAGAGAGCACCTGACCAGCAAAATAAGGATGCCATTGCTGTTAATTTAACTAAACTTGAAAACGGCCAAGGAATAAACTAAATATCTTCATGCTTATAAGTAATACTAGGAGCCGGGTGAAGTCCGGCTCTTAACTTATATAATTCCAGATATTCTTGTGCTTCATTAATTGGGCATAGGCATATCTAATTTGTTTATTTTCTTCTTTCTGCAATCCGGGATCCTCTTTAAGTACCTTTATAGCATAATATCTGGCGGTTTTTAGGATATCATTGTCTTTAACAATATCGGCGATTTTAAGATTCAGAATACCACTTTGCTGTGTTCCCATAAGATCGCCCGGTCCACGTAGTTTAAGGTCTACTTCCGCAATTTCAAATCCATCATTAGTACTTGTCATGGTTTCGAGTCTGGTTTTGGCATCTGAAGATAATTTATGACTAGTCATTAGGATACAATAGCTCTGTTCAGCTCCTCTTCCAACTCGACCCCTTAATTGATGCAATTGCGATAGTCCGAAACGTTCGGCACTTTCAATAATCATAACCGAGGCATTAGAGATATTTACACCTACTTCAATGACTGTTGTGGCAACCATTATATGTGTTTCTCCTTTAACAAAGCGCTCCATCTCATAATCTTTGTCATGTGGTTTCATCTTGCCGTGTACTATTGAAATCTGATAATCCGGTAATGGAAAATCGCGTACAATACTCTCATAGCCATCCATCAAATCCTTATAATCCAATGCTTCTGACTCCTGAATAAGCGGATAAACAATATATATCTGTCTTCCTTTTAATATTTCATCTCGCATAAATTGAAACACTTTTAATCGGTTTTTGTCAAATCTGTGCACCGTTTTCACAGCTTTTCTTCCGGGTGGCAGCTCATCAATCACTGAAATATCAAGATCTCCATAAAGACTCATCGCCAATGTTCTGGGAATAGGCGTTGCCGTCATAACCAATATATGGGGTGGTATTTCATTCTTATGCCATAATTTGGATCTTTGAGCAACACCAAACCTGTGCTGTTCATCAATTATCGCCAACCCAAGATTTTTAAATTTAACTTTATCTTCTAAAACTGCATGTGTACCAATTAGAAGATCGAGAGTGCCATCTTCGAGTTGCTCATGAATAACTCTTCTCCTGGCCTTTTTAACTGATCCGGTAAGAAGGGACGCGCTAACGCCAATGTCTCCCAATAATTCTTTTATTCCCTTAAAATGTTGGTTGGCTAATATTTCTGTGGGTGCCATTAAACAAGCCTGATAACCGTTATCTAGTGCCAATAAAATAGTCATTAAGGCTACTACAGTTTTGCCAGATCCCACATCCCCTTGTAAAAGGCGATTCATTTGAGCTTTGCTACCCAGGTCAGCTCTTATTTCTTTTATGACTTTCTTTTGAGCAGCGGTAAGTTCAAAGGGCAAATGGTCTTTATAAAACTTGTTAAATAAGTTACCTACTTTTTCAAAGAGAAGACCTTTTATTTTTTGTTTTCGAATTAATTTCTTTGAGATTAACTGTAATTGAATATAGAATAATTCTTCAAATTTCAGCCGAAATTGTGCTCTTGATAATAATTTAAGATCCTTTGGAAAGTGGATATTAAACATAGCTTCCTTTTTAGAAACGAGCCGGAGTTCTTCCAGTAAGGTAGGGGAGAGGGTTTCTTTAAATTCGCCCTTTGTTTCTAAAAACAATTGTTGCACCAACTTGCTGACAACTCTATTTGTAATCCCTTTGGCACTTAACTTTTCTGTGGAGGGATATATAGGTTGCAACGACACCTTTATTCCTTTTTCATGCTCCGAGAGTAATTCCATTTCTGGATGTGGCATTGAAAATTTGCCACTAAACCAATTAGTTCTTCCAAAAATGACATAAGGACTATTCAATTTAATATTTTCACGAATCCATTTCTGCCCTCGGAACCATACCAGCTCCAAATCACCGGTATTATCCTTAAATGTAGCTACAAGCCGACTTCCTTTTTTTTGTTCTATAGTTTTAATATGGATGATTTTCCCTATAAGTTGAACATCTGCATTTCCTCTTTGTAACTCATTAATTTTATAATACCTTGTTTTATCAATATACCTATTGGGAAACAGATTAATCAAATCCTGATAAGTTACTATCCCTAACTCCGAATGCAGTATTTCAGACCTGTTTGGACCTACACCTTTCAAATAAGTAACTGGGGTTTGGAGATAGTTCGTATTCATAGAACGAAAATAATGGTTACTACATACAACTGCAATACCGCAAAATGCTAATTTTGGTCTGACAATTGTACAATAACAATTATGAATTTTACTAATTCACTTTTATTTATTCTTATTACGGGTTTTTTATTTAGTCAGCCACAACCTTCAACTGATTTCTATAAGGCGGATATATACATAATTCCAGATCCGGATTATAAAAGAATAAATGGTAAAGTAACTTATTGGTTTAAAGTATTAAATAAGACGGATTCTGTTTTTTTGGATGCCAAAAACATGGACTTCTCATCTGTTTTATTGAACGGTAAAAAAGTGCGACATATAAATACTAAGGAAAAAATAATTTTTTATAAAAAACTTAAAGCAGACAAAACGTATAAGTTAACACTGGATTATTCCACAATTCCGGAGCAAACAGTTTATTTTTTAGGATGGGAAGACTCAATTCCTGATAATAATCAAATATGGACTCAGGGCCAGGGAAAATATACCAGTCACTGGCTTCCTAGTTTTGATGATATGAATGAGAAAGTTGAGTTTGATCTTAGTCTCACTTTTGATAAAGATTATGAAATTATCGCAAATGGTAAATTAAAAGATACACTTTTACAAGATTCGCTGAGAACATGGTACTTTGATATGAACAAGCCAATGAGTAGTTATCTGCTGGCTTTTGCCATTGGGAATTATAACTGTAAGAGTTTTAAAAGTAAGAGTGGAATTCCTATAGAGCTTTATTATTATCCCGGGGACAGCTTAAAAGAAGAACCAACCTACAGGTATAGCGGTCAAATTATTGATTTTCTTTCAGATGAAATCGGGATAGCCTATCCGTGGCAGAATTACAAACAAATACCTGTGCGTGATTTTTTATATGCAGGAATGGAGAATACGGGGACTACTATTTTTTCTGATGGGTTTGTTATAGATAGTGTCGCTTTTGTAGATAAGAATTATGTAAATGTGAACGTTCATGAAATGGCCCATCAGTGGTTTGGGAATCTGGTAACTGAAAAAGATGGGAATGATCATTGGCTTCATGAGGGATTTGCCACATACTATGCCCTGCTGGCAGAAAGAAAACTGTTCGGTGAAGATTATTTTTATTGGAAGCTTTATGAATCTGCTAAACAACTACAAAAATTATCCAGCCAGGGAATGGGAGAAGCGCTAACGAATCCTAAAGCGAGTAGTTTAACCTTTTATGAAAAAGGAGCCTGGGCACTTCATATTCTCAGAACTATGTTGGGTGATAAGGTATTTAAAGAAGGTATTCAGTCATATTTGAAGAAATACCAGTATTCTAATGTGACTATATCTGATTTCATCTCCGAGATGCGAAATATAAGTGATAAGGACTTGTCAGAATTTGAGCAAGTTTGGTTGAACGGTACAAAATTTCCTTTTGAAGAGGTAAAGATATTACTAGCAACATCTTCTACTGATTTGCAAACTTATTTTGACCTTCAATGGGAATTGACATCCAGTAATCTAAATAATGAAGATCTAATTAGAAGAGTATGGAATAATACAACATCATCTAAAATAAAAGAAAATATCGTCCTGGACTACCATAAGTCTTTGTCTGAGAGTTTTTTAATAGATGCTTTTAATACTAATGACCTGAAGACAAGGCAGGCTATATGTGTTAAAACTGATAGAGTTCCTTCCGGACTTCAAAAACAATTTGAATCTTTATTGGAAGATAAAAGCTATATTACAATTGAAAATGCACTTTACCGGTTGTGGATATCCTATCCAAATGAGAGGATAGTATATTTAGACAAGACGAAAGGAATTATTGGTCTGCCCAATAAGAATGTTCGTTTAGTTTGGTTGTTTTTGGCAGTACTAACGAAAGACTATTTAAGTGATTTACAAAAAGCAAGCTATACCGAAGAATTATTCGGATATACCTCACCTAAATACTCTTTTGAAGTAAGGCAGAATGCTTTTTCTTTATTATCAGAGGTTTATCCTTTGACGGACCAAAACCTGTTGGATTTGATAGATGCCTCGGTCCATCATTCCTGGCAATTCAGAAATTTTGCCAGAAACCTGATAGAAAGATTATTAAAAGACGACAAACAAAAAGAGCGATTACTTAAATTGTCCAAAGAACTAAAGGGAAAAGAATTGCGTTATATTAAAAGTAAACTGGAGGTAGAATGAGAGCTTTAGTTATATCCGGGGGAGGAAGTAAAGGTGCCTTTGCAGGAGGAGTTGCCCAATACTTAATGCAGGAATTAGGTCACAATTATGACCTTTTCCTTGGGACATCTACTGGTAGCTTGCTGATTTCTCATCTGGCACTTCAAAAGATTCAAAAAATAAAAGAGGTTTATACTTCGGTTGACCAGGATAGTATCTTTAGCAACTGCCCTTTTGTGATTCAAAATAAATATGGTGTGGCCAATATTGGCATAAACCACTGGAATGTATTAAAGAACTTCTACAGGGGTAGCCGAACTTTTGGAGAAAGTCTGAATCTATTGGAACTTATAAAAAATACGCTCACACCTGAAGAATTTAAGATTCTTAAATCCGGACCTAAGGATATTGTAGTTACGGTTTCCAATCTCTCCTTAAATGCAGTGGAGTATAAGTCCATCAAAGATTTTGAGTATGAAGATTTTTGTGAATGGATTTGGATTTCTTGCAATTATACTCCTTTTATGAGCTTGGTACGAAAAGAAGGTTGCGAGTATGCCGATGGAGGACTTGGAAGTATGGTCCCTATTGAAGAGGCTATTATGAGAGGGGCAACAGAGGTAGATGCAATTATTCTGCATACTGAAGTTACTCACTTTAACAGAATGCCTTCTAAGAATGCATTTTCCCTTCTGACAAGTATGTTTGCATTTATGTTAGATAGAATTGAACGTCAGAACATCAGAATTGGAAAATACGTGGCCAATAACACTAATGCAATAATCAATTTTTATTACACCCCTACGGTATTGACTACAAATTCACTAATCTTTGATAAGGAGAAAATGACATCCTGGTGGGAAAAGGGATATGAGTTTGCAAAAACCAAAAATGTTGAAATAAGTGCTTTTGAACCGGAACAGTAAATAATATTCCTTTAAACTAATTACCAAATTTCTCCAATTTCCCTTTTCACATAGGCAAGAGCGGTTGCCGAAGGGGATTGTTTGTCCATAGTTTCATTTAGAACATCTTCACGCAACTTGTCCGCAGAATCAGATTCACTCATTCCGGCTTTTCGTATGGATTGAATTGTAGCATTTTTAGCGGCTTTTATAATATTCCAACAATCGTCACTCATATAGATCTGTTGTGACAAATTGTGATCGAATTCGTTTTCAATACTTCGGATCAATAATTGCTCATAAGCATTTTTATCAGCAGATTTTGGCGCCACTCGCACCACCAGACTGGGTATCGAGATGCGCTCTAAAAAAAGTGCCATCCGTTCATATGCTTGCAAGCGTATAGGCATGGCATCTTTTTGCGAATCTTTGTGAAGTAAAAATCTTCTGCGACCTTCCTCGTTTCTGGTATGTAATCTAAAAAAATAAAAAGCCACAGCTCCGGTTACTACGGCAGGCAATAAATATGCAAAGAGTTGAAAAATTCCGTCCCCAGTCATGTTTTGGTAATTTAGTTTGGTTTATGGATGTACAACGTTAGATTATTCAAAAAATTATAGCTTTATTTTATCTTAATTGTAAAGTTGCATTATAACAAAATTTGAGGATTCCTTCTTTCAATTCTTCATATTCTGTCTTACTTTAAGGTAGAATAAATCGAAATAGGGGTGTAGCTTAATATATAAATTATTGGATGAGTCTGTTATTCTGGAGACCGCAATTCCTTTTGCTTTTACATCAGCGGTATTACCAATAATTGCAGTTACTGAGGCAGCCTGTCCATAAACATTTTCCCAACTGCTGGCATCATCCGCGTGGAATTCAAGAGTAACAGCCATATCGGGATTTGCTTTAATTACACCAGCTATTTTATTTAGCACATCGGTAGCTCCTCCCTGCAGTTCGCCGCTTTTTGGATTAGCGCCAAACAATGTGGAATGATCCATTATTACTACTACAGATCCACCTTCGACCTTAATATTTGCATTTTCCCCCAGGGTTTGCTTGAAATTGGTAAGCACAATCAGTGCAATGGAGTCATTGCTAGTTAATGCATCATTAATAAATTTCAGTTCCGCTTCTTTTTTTCTCAAACTTTCCAATACACCACTTAAGTTGTCCAGTTTCTTATTAGATTGTGCTGTGATATTATTAAGATTAGCCAATAATGTAGCGTTATTCTCCTCCAATCCCTGTAACTGACTTTCAAAGGAATCTGCCCTGGCTTTACTTATTTTTTCGTTTTTTTTGGATTCTAAAAGTTCCGCCTTGGTACTTTCTAATTCCCCATTCAAAGTGTTAACCTGAGCTGTAAGCTCTTTCTTGTTCTGGGCCTGTAAAGCACTTCCAAATAAAAGTAAAAAGAGAAATAATAAAGTAATTCTATTCATAAGTATTTTGGATTAATTAAACAAGGAATCTGTATCCCTCTAACAACATGAGAGACAAAAATACGGTATTTAAACGATCACCAATTCTTTCTATGTCAAATAATTGCATTTCACAATTAACTGTTTGCATAATAAAAGTGCATTAGAATACATACTTAAATTCAATTCGGCATATTCAGATAATCCAGGCTCAATTCCGTCAGCGTTTTTACCCCTAAAAGTAATCCACTGTCATCAATCAAAAAGTCAGGGGTATGGTGCGGAAAGGACTCACTAGTTCCGGGTGTCATCCCACCTAAGAAAAAGAAAAACCCAGGTACCTGCTGCTGAAAATAAGAGAAATCCTCCGCCCCGGTAACGGCATTCTGAGTCTGGACATTAACCTCACCAGCAACACGTTGTATCGTAGGCAACATTTGAGCAACAAGGTCTGGATCATTATAGGTAATAGCTGTATTTGTATGAATTTCTAATGATGCCTCACCACCATAAGCCTTAGCAATAGCAGGCACCATTTCCTCCATTCTCCCATTGATCATTTTTTGCATATCATAATCCAGGGTACGAATAGTACCGATCAATTCTGCACTTTCAGGAATAATATTAAAACGAACCCCACTTTTTATTTTACCTACACTAATTACCGCTGCTTCATTGGTAAGATCAGATTCTCTGCTAATGATAGTTTGCAGCCCTTCTATAATTTTTGCACTAATAAGAATAGGGTCTACACCCAACCAGGGTTGGGACCCATGGGTTTGCTTTCCTTTCACATTAATAACAAAACGTTGTGCTGATGCCATAGTGCCCCCGGATTTATACCTGATGACCCCTACTGGCGTAGCAGAATTAATATGAAGTCCAAAAATTGCGTCAACATCCGGGTTTTTTAACACACCTTCTTTTACCATTAGAAGCGCACCCCCTTCTTCTCCCGGAGGTGGACCTTCTTCTGCAGGCTGAAATATAAACTTTACTGAACCTTTTATTTTATCCTTGTTTTTGGATAGTACTTCTGCAACACCCATTAAAATTGCCGTATGTGTATCATGCCCACAGGCATGCATGACACCTACCTTTTCACCGAGAAATTCAGAAGTAACTGAGGACTTAAACACGAGATCATTACGCTCAGTTACGGGTAAAGCATCAATATCTGCCCTTAGTGCTACAACTTTTCCCGGTTGATCCCCTTTCAAAATACCAACTACTCCGGTATGAGCTACCCCTGTTTGAACCTCTATACCCAATGAATTTAGATGTGCAGCTATTTTTTCCGCAGTCTTGAATTCACGATTGGACAATTCCGGATTTTGGTGTATTTCTCTTCTCCACTCAATAACCTTATCTTCAACAAGCTCATAATCATAAGTTAGGTTCTGATCTTGGGCCATGGATATGCTTCCGAAAAGAAATGCTGTTATTAGTAGTAATTTGTTCATGGTATTAGAATTTTATAAGTTGAAAATCATCATTCTGAAGTTGAATTAATGCGGTCATAGCAGATAAGGCCAGCTCAACGCCATCAATGGTTTTGGAAATAGGAATATTTCGTGAAAGGGACGATTGACCGCAAAATACAATCTCAACACCGGCATCTAAAAGTTTTTGTATTAATTCTTCGTTTGGATTATCTGTACCGTATCTACTTTTATATTCCGAACTTTTCAGAAGATCTTTAGAGGCATTATTGTGCACTACAAGGGCAACTTTAAGATTGGCAAGAGGAACACCACTCTGAGCGTGCATATTTAAAAATCGAGCTGCAGTTTCAATACTTTTATTCAGCTGTTCTGAGGATTCGGAAGTGTTCATAATATCAAAAACTACCTTATATTCTTTTGTTGAATCGGTAATAAAGTCGGGATTCTCTATACTCCAAACTTCTCCATATCCCATAACAACGGGACCAGATTCTTTTATTTGAGATTGTGCAGATGTAATTCCTATAAGAAGGATAATAGAGAGGTTAAGAAAGATGTATTTTGACATAAAGTTGATTAAACTTTCTAAATATATTCAAATTGTCTAAGATAGGATGTCAATATTCATAAATATTGGTTTCTCACTTTTTCATGAGGTTAATTATGGCTAAATTCACCTCATAAAATACCTATAACTTGAATACCTTTCTGGATGATTTAAATGATGCTCAAAAAGGCCCTGTTTTACACAAGGAAGGACCCTTAATGGTCATTGCCGGGGCTGGTTCAGGAAAAACCAGGGTTCTTACATTTAGAATTGCCCACTTAATGGATCGGGGTGTTGATCCCTTTAATATTCTGGCACTTACCTTCACAAACAAGGCTGCCAGAGAAATGAAAAAACGGATTGCCAGCATTGTCGGAGGCTCTGAGGCAAAGAACTTATGGATGGGTACATTTCACTCCATTTTCGCCCGTTTACTTCGTTTTGATGGAGATAAATTGGGTTATCCAAGTAATTATACCATTTATGATACTCAGGATTCACAACGTTTGATTTCATCCATAATCAAGGAAATGGGATTAGATAAAGACATTTATAAATACAAGCAAATTCAAAACCGTATTTCGTCCTACAAAAACAGTTTAATCACCGTAAAAGCCTATTTCCAAAATCCCGAATTAATGGAGGCAGACGCTATGGCAAAGAGGCCCAGATTAGGTGATATTTATCAAAATTACGTAGACCGATGTTTTAAAGCTGGTGCAATGGATTTTGATGATTTACTTCTACGTACCAATGAATTACTAAGCCGTTTCCCTGAAATTTTAATGAAATATCAGGAAAGGTTCCGATATATTCTGGTAGATGAGTATCAGGATACTAATCACTCTCAATATCTTATTGTAAAAGCGCTCGCTGACCGCTTTCAAAATATTTGTGTTGTTGGTGATGACGCGCAGAGTATTTACTCTTTCAGAGGTGCAAACATCACAAATATCTTAAACTTTCAAAGAGACTATGACGATGTTGCTGTGTATAGATTAGAACAAAATTACCGATCTACAAAAAATATTGTCAATGCTGCAAATTCTATAATTGCCAATAATAAGAACCAACTGGAAAAGGTAGTATGGACAGCTAATGATGAGGGTACCAAGATAAGACTTCACAGAAGTACAACAGATGCTGAGGAAGGAAGATATGTGGCAGGTTCAATTTTTGAAAACAAAATGCAAAACCGGCGTGCAAATAGCGATTTTGCTGTCCTTTATCGCACAAATTCCCAGTCACGGGCAATAGAGGATGCCTTGCGCAAAAGAGATATACCGTATAGGATTTATGGAGGCCTTTCATTTTATCAACGAAAGGAAATCAAGGACTTGCTATCATATCTTAGGCTGGTAATAAACCCAAAGGACGAAGAGGCTTTAAAAAGAGTTATAAATTTCCCCACTCGTGGTATTGGCCAAACCACGGTAGATAGGCTAACGGTAGCTGCAAACCATTACTCAAGATCAATATTTGAAGTAATGGAGAATTTAGATAAAATACATTTAAAAATAAATACAGGTACAAAAAGAAAACTCGAAGATTTTACTAATATGATTAAGAGTTTTCAGATTATGAACGAGAAAGCGGATGCTTTTACTTTGGCGGAGCATGTAGCTAAGAAAACGGGTATTCTTCTGGAATTTAAGAAAGACGGTACTCCCGAGGGTATTGCCCGAATGGAAAATATAGAAGAATTACTAAATGGCATCAAGGACTTCGTGGAAGGGCAAAAGGAACTGGCAGATGCAAAAGGAGATCTTACTGAGTTTCTGGAAGATGTAGCGCTGGCTACAGATTTGGACAAGGACACCGGCGATGATGACAGGGTAGCTCTAATGACCATTCACCTTGCAAAAGGATTGGAGTTTCCTTTTGTGTACATCGTTGGGTTGGAAGAGGATCTTTTCCCTTCCGCAATGAGCATGAATACAAGAAGTGAATTAGAAGAGGAGCGAAGGCTTTTCTATGTCGCACTAACACGTGCTGAGGAACAGGCATATCTTACCTACACGCAAAACAGATATCGCTGGGGTAAATTAATTGATGCTGAACCAAGTCGTTTTATTGAAGAAATAGAGGATAGGTATATTGAGAACCTGACTCCCGTTGATACTTATCGATATAAACCTTTAATTAATACTGATATTTTTGGTAAGGTTGATAAGTCAAAATTAAGAATGTTAAAACCTGAAAATGGCGTGCCGCCAGTTATTGGAAAACCCAATAAAAATCAATTAAGAAAACTTCGAAAACTTAAACCAGAATTATCCAAACCCATTGGAAATACAAATACTATAGATCCAAATCTATCAGAAGGTACTTTGGTAAATCATACACGTTTTGGTCGTGGTAAGGTATTGTGTATTGAAGGAGCAGGCAACGATAAGAAGGCAGAAATACAATTTGAGAAAGGAGATATAAAAAAGTTACTTCTACGATTTGCTAAGCTTGAAATCATTGATACTTAAATATAATGTATTAATTGATCAATATGCATGCAGGAATCGTCCTATTGGTTATTAAATTGCACTGGCAATAATATTTACTCCAAATATCCAATAAGAAAATGGCCGAATTCATTAAGATATACGAACAGAATCCTAATCCAAAAGAAATAGATAAGGTTGTATCTATCCTGCGTAAAGGTGGTTTGATCATATACCCTACGGATACGGTTTACGGACTGGGTTGTGATATTACAAATACAAAGGCCATGGAAAAAATTGCTCGAATAAAGGGAATTAAATTAGAAAAAGCTTACTGGTCCTTTGTTTGTGCCAACCTTAGTAATCTCTCAGATTATGTGAGGCAATTAGATACGCCAACATTTAAGATTCTTAAGCGAGCCCTTCCCGGCCCCTATACTTTTGTATTGCCCGGCAGCAGTAAATTGCCTAAGGATTTTAAGAAAAGAAAGACCGTGGGTATAAGAGTTCCTGACAATAATATTGCAAGGGCACTGGTAGAAGGCTTGGGCAACCCCATTGTATCCACTTCCATTCGTGATGAAGATGAACTTTTAGAATATACTACTGACCCCGAGTTAATCTTTGAGAAGTGGCATAATCTGGTAGACATAGTTATCGACGGGGGATATGGAGGTAATTTGGGCTCCACTGTTATTGATCTGTCAGGGGAAGTACCAGAAGTACTTAGGGTTGGAAAAGGAACCCCGGATATTATATAAAAAAACCGCGGTCAAAAACCGCGGTTTAAATAAGAAATTATTCAATATTTAGTCGTTGATAGCAGGATCTTTCATTCCTTCTTCAATCATGCTATAGAACTGATCAATTTTTGGAAGAACAACAATTCTTGTTCTTCTATTTTTGGCTTTGTCAGTTGGAGAAATAGGAATATACTGTGATCTACCTGCCGCAGTCATCCTTTTTGGATCTACTCTATAATCATTTTGTAAAATACGGACAACAGCCGTAGCTCTTTTAACACTTAAATCCCAGTTGTCTAGTAAAACACCTTTCCTATATGGAACATCATCAGTATGTCCTTCTACCATAAATTCAAAATCGGGTTTGTTGTTTACAACTTGAGCAACTTTACCTAATATTTCCTTAGCTCTTGCCGTAACATTATAACTTCCGCTGCTAAATAATAGTTTATCCGAAATCGAAATAAAAACTACTCCCTTTTCAACATTGATCTCTATATCCTGGTCATCTAAATTTCCAAGAACACCTTTCAGGCTTTGTACCAATGCAAGGTTTACAGAATCTCTTCTGGTGATTGCATTTTGTAATTTGCGTATGGTAAGATCTTTTTCCTGCAGGCTTTCTAAAGATTTCTCAAGGTTTTCTGCACCCTTAGCAGTCAGAGTTGTTAAGTTCCCCATATTATTAATTAATTCCTGATTGTTTGCTTTGAGAAATGAATTCTGATCTTCCAAAGTTTTCAATCTTGCATCCGCAGTTGCTTTTTCCTCAAGACAGGAATTCAATTTAACTGTCGCAGAATTTAACAGGTCCTGTGTTTCTTTTTGTTTAGATTCTAAATCGGCATATTTCTTTTGCGATACACAAGAAGATAAAAGAACTGCCATTCCTAAAAAGCTTAGAATAAGTTTTTTCATAATAATGTTTATATAAAATTAATTGTTTGTTTATTTAAATCGACTTTTACCAAATACTGTGTAAAATTATGACATTTGATTTCCTTTAATTTCTCAAAATTAGTTAATCTTTTACTAAAATGTTAAAATTCTTTACATGATCTACGAAATAGGACCATACTATGGATTTTGTAACATAGTACATTGTGATAAAATTGGCTTTTTCCCTTTTCTTATACATTTTACTAAAATGCCGGTAAAAACTTAAATGCGCTTTAAAAATTGCCAAAAAATGAGCGGGTTTAAGTTGTAAAATAAATCGAATAGCCGCAATTCCGTCGAGGAACAGGCGAACAATAATTATGGGAAATGCCTTTTTACGAGGGAGGTTTTTAGTAATGGAAAAAAGTGAATTTCTAAAATTCAAAAAGGTTTTTTTCGGGTTCATATTACTAAGCGTTGATCCTCCAAGATGATATACATATGACCCTCCAACATAGTAAACTTTTAGTCCTTTATTTTTTGCTCGCCAACATAGATCAACCTCTTCCTGGTGTGCAAAATAGTCCTCATCAAATCCGCCAAGGCTATCGAAAACATCACTTTTTATAAACATGGCGGCACCGGTTGCCCAGAAAATTTCTGTAGTATCATCATACTGACCTTCATCCTTTTCAATGGCTTGAAAAATACGTCCCCTGCAGAATGGATATCCAAACTTATCTAAAAAACCACCGCCAGCACCGGCATATTCAAAATATTCCCTTCGTAACAGGTCAAGAATTTTGGGTTGTATGATAGCGGCATCAGGAAACTTTAGAAATGCTTCTTTTATAGGCTCGAGCCAACCAGGTGTAACTTCAACATCAGAATTTAAAAGACAATAAATGTCGGCGTCAACCTGTTTTAATGCGTCGTTGTATCCTTTAGCAAATCCGTTATTTGAACTATTTTGAATAAGTTTTACATTGGGAAAGTTTGCTTTTATAAAAGCCACAGAACCATCAGTAGAAGCATTATCCGCTACATAGATATCTGTGTTAGCGGAATATTGTACCACCAGAGGCAAGTAACGTTCCAGGAGGGCCTCTCCATTCCAATTAAGTATGACGATTGCAAATTTCAAAACGGTTGCAAATTAACGGCTAAAATCAGGAATTTGCCCTAAAAAAGAATATTTTTCTTCTTCATAATTCATATTACAATAAAAATGATCTAAACCATTGGTGACCATAAGGTATTCTGCTTTCATTTTCAGGTTATAGCGTGCGATCTGATCAAAAACTACTTGTGAGATTGTGACGCTTGGCGATTTACATTCAACAAGAATATGGATACTACCATCTGCATTAAAGACTACTACATCATATCTTTTTTTCAAACCGTTTAATAATAAGGTTTTCTCCACATTAATTAAAGATGTTGGGTATTTCTTATCCACACTTAAAAAATGAATAACGTGCTGCCGTACCCATTCTTCCGGTTGCAGGCTAACAAATTTTTTGCGTATTATATCAAAAATCTGCTGCTTATTTTCGCTACTTTTGAATCGGAAATTGTAACCGGGAAAGTTTAGAGATAGCATAAAGCAAATTTGGTAATTTATTTTGGATGGAGGAAGTAAAGCAGATTGTAAATAACATCCGAAACGGGAACATAAGCCCTATATATTTTTTGATGGGTGATGAACCTTATTATATTGATAAAATAGCTCAGTTTATTAGTGATAATATTCTTACCGAGGAAGAGAAAGGTTTTAATCAAATGGTTTTATACGGGAAGGAAATATCGCTAGAGGAAGTGTTGGCTAATGCGAAGAGATATCCGATGATGTCCGAAAGACAGGTAGTTATTGTGAAAGAAGCGCAGCATTTATCAAGAAATATAGAAGAATTATCTTCTTATGCGGATAATCCACAAACTTCAACCGTATTGGTTTTTTGTTATAAATATAAAAAATTGGACAAGCGCAAAAAATTGCACAAGACACTTCTGGCAAAAGGATGTGTCATTTTTGATAGCAAAAAACTATATGAAAATCAGGTTTCAGATTGGATAAGACTAACCTTAAAACAGAAGGGTTATGCGATTTCACATAAGGCTTCAATTTTATTAGTGGAGTATCTGGGAACAGACCTGAGCCGAATTAACAATGAATTGGAAAAATTACAATTAGTACTACCAAAGAACACCGAGATAAACCCTGATCTTATAGAAAAACATATAGGAATAAGCAAGGACTATAATAATTTTGAATTGAAAAAAGCTATAGGAGAAAAAAATGTTGTAAAAGCCACAAGGATAATAAATTATTTTGCGCAGAACCCAAAGGATAATCCTTTTGTCGTTACCGTAAGCCTGTTGCATACTTTTTTCGCACAGTTACTTCAATATCATGGATTATCAGACCATTCTCCTAAGAATGTGGCTTCAGCTTTAAGGATCAACCCTTATTTTGTTGGCGAGTTTCAGATTGCTTCCAAGAATTATCCAATGAAGCAGGTTAGTAGTATTATTGCTTTTTTACGGGAAATGGACCTAAAAGGAAAAGGGGTAGGGGCTTATAACATTTCACAAGCCGATCTACTAAAAGAACTTCTGGTCAAAATAATATAGAAAGTTTATTTTTTGTCGATACTATAACGTCCTGGACCTAGCAACATTATTACCACGAAACACGTTAAATACAACAGAGCCAGTTCTTTTCTTCCGAAAGGATCTGAACTGTGTACAATAAAAGCTGCCACAACCATTAGTATTACAATTGGCAAGGATGCCCATCGAGTTTTAAAACCAATAATAACAAGAATAGGACAAATTACCTCCGCAATTGTCGTTAGAAATAGAGACGGGGTTGAGCCAATACTAATTGGATCTGCAAATGCAAGATCTCCCTGCAAAAGCTTCTGTAATTTTGGAATACCATGAGACAATAAAAAGGCAGAGGGCAGAATACGCAGTATTGCCAGACCAATGTCACTTTTAAGTTTTTTAGTCATTCATTTTAAGATTGGAGTATCTAAAGTAAGCTTTTTTAACTATCTTTTTGTCAAATAGTTTAGAATTTACTTAATGTAATATGAGCGTATAATGCCATCATATTTATGTATGGGTTCTTGAATTGAAACTATTTTAAAATAATTATGGTGTATTTCTCTCAGCGCAGTTTTGGATATTCAGTAGGATTTGCCTCATGCATAATATCATATACTTTTTCAAATATGTCCTCCGCGTTCGGTTTAGAAAAATAGTCCCCATCTGAAGCATATGCGGGTCTGTGAGCTTTTGCTGTAAGGGTTTGAGGTGCGCTGTCCAGGTATTTATAAGCCCCCTGACGTTCTATAATATCCTGCATGAGATAGGCTGCACATCCACCGGGTACATCTTCATCAATGACCAACAGTCTACTGGTTTTTTTGATACTGTTTAGGACAGTATTAGTAAGGTCAAATGGGAGTAAGGATTGTGCATCAATCACTTCCGCATCAATTCCTACTTCTTTTAATTCCTGGGCCGTATGTTGAACTATGCGAAGGGTAGAACCATAAGACAAAAGTGTAATATCTATACCTTCTTTAACAATTTCAACCACTCCAATAGGCGTGCAAATTTCACCAAGGTTTTTTGGTTTGTCTTCCTTAAGCCTATAACCGTTTAAACTTTCAATAATTAATGCCGGTTCATCACTTTTCATTAATGTATTGTAAAATCCGGCTGCTTTAGTCATATTCCTGGGTACTAACAAATATATTCCTCTGAGGAAGTGTATAATTCCACCCATTTGAGAACCAGAATGCCAAATTCCCTCTAAGCGATGTCCACGCGTACGGACAATTAAGGGTGCTTTTTGTTTGCCAACTGTACGATAAAGCAAGGTTGCCAGGTCATCACTAAGAGTCTGTAGGCCATATAACAGATAATCCAGATACTGTATTTCCGCTATCGGTCGGAGACCCCTTAGTGCCAAACCAATTCCTTGACCAATAATAGTAGCCTCTCTTATACCTGTATCAGCTACCCGCAATTCGCCATATTTCTTCTGAAGACCTTCCAACCCCTGGTTAACGTCGCCAATAGCACCACTATCTTCTCCAAAAATGAGTGCTTGTGGATATTTGTCAAAAAGCTTATCAAAGTTATCTCTTAGAATAATCCTTCCATCTACCTTTTCAGGCTCATCATTAAATACAGGCTTTATTTCTTCAATGTTTATTGCCTTGTTGGATAATTCACTATTAAGGTGTGAGCTGAATTTAATTTGCGAGTCTTTAAGGAAATTTTCAACCCATTTTAATAAGGAATCTTTTTCCTTAGATTTTTCACCTATTACGTGGCGAAGGGCCTTTCTTGACTTTGAAGCCAAATCTTTTTTTAGTGGCTCTTCAATAGCAATAAGGTCATTCTTGATTTTAGTTATAAATGCCCTATTAGCACTCTTTATTGCCAGGTTATCCAACAGTTCTATTAAGATTTTTTTAGCCTCTCTATGAGGGGATAGAAATTCTGTCCAAGCTTCTTTTTTTGCAGTCCTAACCTCTTTTTTTATCCCTAATTCTATAGCTGACAAAGATTCATTATCAGTAATTTTATTTTCAAGTATCCATTCTCTGAATCGCTTGTTACAATCATTTTCCTTTTCCCAGAGTATTCTATCCTCACTTTTATATCTTTCCTGTGATCCTGAAGTGGAATGCCCCTGCGGTTGCGTTAGCTCTGTTACATGAATTAATACTGGTATATGCTCTTCTCTCGCCAGTTCGGAAGCGTTTTCATAAGCATGTATTAGTGCAGTATAATCGTAACCTTTTACTTTTAGAATCTCATAACCCTTGTTATTTTCATCTCTTTGGAATCCTTTAAGTATTTCTGAAATATCTTCTTTGGTTGTTTGGAATCTGGCAGGCACTGAAATTCCATATTTATCATCCCAAACACTAATAATCATGGGCACTTGTAAAACTCCCGCTGCATTGAATGTTTCAAAAAAATGACCTTCAGATGTGCTGGCATTACCTATAGTACCCCATGCAACTTCATTTCCATTATTGGAAAATTTAGTGGTATCAATCCCCTTGACATTGCGATAGATTTTAGAAGCCTGTGCCAGACCAAGAAGTCGAGGCATCTGCCCTGCTGTAGGCGATATATCAGGGCTACTATTTTTTTGTGCGGTGAGGTCCTTCCATGAACCGTCAGAATTAAGGCTGCAAGATCCAAAATGACCACCCATTTGCCTGCCGGCACTCATAGGCTCTTTTTCAATATCTGTGGTAGCATACAAACCATGAAAAAAGTCTTTAGGGCTTAGTTGCCCAAGTGCCATCATAAAAGTTTGATCTCTATAGTAACCGCTTCTAAAGTCACCATTTCTAAAAGATCTGGCCATTGCTAATTGAGGCAATTCCTTCCCATCCCCAAAAATCCCAAATTTAGCTTTGCCTGTCAAAACCTCCCTTCTGCCCAAAAGACTACACTGCCGGCTGGTGATTGCTATTTCATAATCTTTTAAAATCTGTGCCCTAAAATCCTCGAAGGAAATGTCATCACTTGTTTGTAGTTTAAAACTCATTAGGGAAAGATTTGTAGCAAAAATATGAAAACAGGATGATTTTTACAATCAAAAAAAATGGTTTTTATTATTAAAAAAATAAAAAACTTACCAAAAAACAAGCGTTAATTATAAATAATTTAAAAAATTAGATTATTCTTAAGAATAGTATAATTTTTAAAACCATTGCCTGGTAAAAAGACCTAATAACGTTTTAGGACTTAGAGTGACTATAAAGCGAATTTTTTCTGCATAGTTTGGCTGTGCAATTTCCCAACCGTTATTTGAATATATGGGAAAATATAATTCAAAATAATCTGTAAGCAAATTAAGACGTATCCCTGAGTCATATACAAATCTTGTAGGCTGATTTTGGTTTTTGATAAATCCTAAGTCGCCATACAATTCTACCCATCTCCAAATATTTACACTAGAATTAGTGGTAGCGATCCAATCGTTAGAAAAAGGGTTCTCTAGTTGAGATTTAAAACCACCTTCGGCAATAATTAATTGTTGACTCCATATCCCCGAATCTTCCGATCTACCTAAATAATTGTAATCAAATAGATAATCTGTTGGCCTGTCCAGTGCAAAACTAAAATAATCTCCAGTTGTCTTATTTCTTAAAAATTTACCAGCAAAAAAGCGAAAATTAAATTGAGTATTATTTACAAATAGTTTCCGGTACTCGAGATTAAAAGCCAATTTGGTGAAATCAGAAGAATATTGAGCGTCTGCAAACCATGAAAAATAGTCGATAATTCCGTTGTTTGTATTTCTAAACCTTGCATTCAATACACTATAATCGGGATCAGTTTCTATATCAAGGCTTGGATCAATATTTCTAAACACATTAACATATCTCAAAGTAAATAATTGCCGCTTATTAGAAATAAGATCTTCAGGGCGCCATCCAAAACTAATTGAGGGGGTAAATGTGCTATAGCGCGAATTGACTTGAAAATGAGAAGAAGATCCACGTAGTGCATAATTGGTTACATAAAATCCACTCTTACCATGATAATGCCTATAGGTAAGTTTACCACTGCCAACTAGTGTTTTTTCCCTGAATGAATACTCTGGAGAAAAATCAAATACAAAAGGTCTTTCCAGAAGTGTTTTATTAGTAAATCTAATCCCGGGACTTAGACCATCATATATATTAAAACCCAATGTTGGCATATAAAAAATTTGATTGTAATAAGGATCTTCGGCATCTTTAAAAAATTGAAACTTTAACTTTTTATGGCTGATAAAGAAGCCCTTTAGAGCTTTCCAGTTATCTCTCTCATTAAATTCCGGAATTGTATGATCGTAATTAAGAACTAACTTATCTTCCAAATTTCGAGGTATAGTAAAAGTTTCTTCGGTTTTAATTCCACTAAACCAATATTCAGATACAACCTCGTTTTTTTTCAATCCGAATAAGGAAATTGGTACATCTGTCCCTGTTTTGTTTTTAAGAGTCACATAAAGTGAATCCTGTGTTTTAATTACATTAGATATCTTAAAATCAATACGTTCTTCTGTTGGGACATAGCTTTTAAAAAACCAATCAATTTCTTTCTCCGAATTCTCCTTTAAAACATGCTCGAAATCAGAAGGTCTGACAGGTTTTAATTTATATTGTTTATAAAATTCCTTGATAGCTGTATCAATGTCATTAACACCTGTGTAATCTGCCAGATAAGCCAACCCAAGACCTGCTTTATAGGTATTGGCTATTTTTTGATTAAATTTTATAAGGGAGTCATTAGATGTGATAAGCGCTTGATCAAGGTTTTTCCTTGCCGTAAACATATATAAAAATGAATATTGTTCGTTGAAGTCCATTTGAGCCAAATGAAAGCCTTTAATAAGCCATCCTTTTGACAGTTTTCCTAGAAGTTTTTGATCGGGATAAAATTTTTCCACGAATTTGATCATCATGTAATTGATAACTGCATCTCCAACCCATTTTTCCTTTCTTGGATTAAGAAATATCGTTTCTCTTATGTAACTATTCAGCGCAGTTTTCATAAATGTCATTTCAAACTGGAACTGTTTCTCATAGGGGCGTATAAAAGAAGGTAGCTGATTTAATCCATAAATCGGGTTTTTATTAAAATCTACTTCACTTACAAGTATCTGTTCATAAGGAAAGTCTCCCAGATTATTATGAATAAAGCGTGAAATCCTATTAATAGAAATGCCCTGTGAAATTTCATCATATTTTGCCGCCTTGAGATCTGTAACCACTATTAATTCAGGAGTGACATGTTTTGTAAATTTTTTTTGTGAATTTAGAATAATATAGCAACTCTTTCTGTTTACGCCCACCAGGGTAGCCTGTTTCTTACCGGTAAAACCTGTTATATTTACTTCCTTGAAATTGGTGCCAAAGAATAAAGAATCTGGATAGCTGAAAATAATATTTGTGTCTGTATTCCCGGTATACAAGTCTTCAAGATTTTTGTTCGAATACAATTGCCATTCACCATCATATACCGCCGGAGTGAGGTACCAATCTTTTAAATAATATCCTCCCTCGTTGTTATATCCATACGAAGTATATCTATTTGGCGGGAGCTTAACTGTATAAGTGATAAATAATTTAGCGGATGTACCTGGAAACAAAGGAGTATTTAGCTCAATTTTAATAATATCCTTACCAAAAGTTCGATTCCATGAGATAGCTCGATATTCATCATCCACAACACTAAAAATTTCCGTCTTACCCCGGTCTTTTTCTTTAGCTAAATGAAGGCTCTTTTTAAATTCCTCGGCAAATCGTTTAGCGAGAGCGGTACTCTTGTCGGAATAAGCGTTTGCCCAATCATTAAAATAGAGTACGTTCAGGGTGTCCTGCGAATCATTAATGTATTCAAATTCCTGTTGAATATTTATTTCCCTGGTTTCGGACTCCAAAGAGGCTTTTAGGTTGTTTTTGTGTTGCGCATAAATACCACTAAAACCTAATATGAAATACAGGTTAGCAGTTACTGTTAATAAACTTGGAATGCGCTTTAGAAACATAAATGAATTAGAAATTTGGACTAAGGGTATGACCTTTATAGAACGCATCAATAATTTCTACAACCTCTTTCTCGGTATCTACAATACGTATTAAATCGAGGTCCGTCTTACTAATATTTCCTGCATTTAGCATTGTACTTTTAATCCACTCTATCAATCCTTTCCAAAAAGATATTCCGACCAGTATGATGGGAAATTTACCAATTTTATTTGTTTGAATTAGCGTAATGGCTTCGAAGAGTTCATCAAGCGTACCAAATCCTCCAGGTAATACTACAAATGCTTGTGAGTATTTTACAAACATTACCTTTCGCACAAAGAAATAATCAAAATCCATGCTCTTATCATCATCAATGTAGGGGTTGTCATGTTGTTCAAAAGGAAGATCTATATTAAGCCCAACAGAGGTTCCTCCAGACAAATGAGCTCCTTTATTTCCAGCTTCCATAATACCGGGGCCACCGCCTGTAATAATGCCATAACCAGCTTCCGATACTTTTTTGGCAACATTAACAGTAAGTTGATAATATTTGGCATCCTCTTTGGTCCTGGCAGAACCAAAAATTGTAACACAAGGGCCAATTGCGCTCATTTTTTCAAAACCGTTTACAAACTCGCCCATTATTTTAAAAATGGCCCATGAATCATTGGTTTTAATTTCATTCCATCCCTTATGATGCTTCTCTTTCCTCATATTTTTATTTTTTTGTCACTTACTGGTTAATCGCATAAAGCTATACATTTAACCACGAACTTCAATTTTCGGTTTTTTTGAACTAAATTCCTTGTTAAGGTAAAATGCCGTATAACTTTTATCATCCTTGGCTACTTCTTCAGGAGAACCTGCAGCAACTATCATGCCGCCTCCACGGCCTCCTTCATAACCTACATCTATAATATAATCAGCCATTTTTATGACATCCATGTTATGTTCAATTATCACAATGGTGTTTCCTTTATTTACTAATTTATTTAAAACTTCCATGAGCACCCTGATATCCTCAAAATGAAGTCCGGTTGTAGGTTCATCCAAAATATAGAAAGTGTTTCCGGTATCTCGTTTAGATAATTCGGTTGCAAGTTTTACCCGTTGTGCTTCTCCTCCTGAAAGAGTTGTTGACTGCTGTCCTAATGAGATATAACCAAGTCCAACATCCTGAATAGTCTTTAGCTTTCTATAAATTTTTGGTATTTGGTCGAAAAAGGCTACTGCTTCGTCAATGGTCATTTCAAGGATGTCCGCAATAGATTGTCCTTTATATCTTATTTCCAAAGTCTCCCTGTTAAATCGTTTACCATTACAGGTTTCACATTCAACATATACGTCGGGAAGAAAGTTCATCTCTATTACCCTCAATCCACCTCCCTGACAAGTTTCGCATCTGCCACCTTTTACATTAAAACTAAATCGGCCTGGTTTATAACCCCTTATAGCTGCTTCAGGTGTTTTAGCAAAAAGGGAACGTATTTCACTAAAAACACCGGTATAGGTCGCCGGATTAGATCTAGGCGTTCTTCCAATTGGAGACTGGTTAATATCTATTACCTTATCAATGTTTTCAAGACCTCTAATATCTGTATATGGCATGGGTTTTTTAACACCATTGAAATAATGGGCGTTCATAATTGGATAAAGTGTTTCGTTGATTAGTGTTGATTTACCGCTACCTGAAACACCCGTCACTGCAATCATTTTACCTAAAGGGAATTCAACCGATATATTCTTTAAATTATTACCTGTACAGCCTCTCAAACTTATACTTTTTCCATTCCCTTTTCTCCTTTTGGCAGGAATAGGAATTTCCTTTTCTCCTGTTATAAATTGGGAGGTTAAAGTATGTTGTTCAATGAGTTCAGCTGGTGTTCCTTCTGAGATTATTTCACCTCCGTGTTTTCCTGCCTGGGGACCTATATCAATTACATGATCCGCATTTTCAATCATATCACGGTCGTGTTCCACTACAATTACAGAATTTCCAATATCCCTAAGTGATTCCAATGATTTGATTAGGCGATTGTTGTCACGCTGATGCAAGCCAATACTGGGTTCATCCAATATATATAGAACCCCTACCAACTGGGATCCTATTTGTGTTGCCAACCTTATCCGTTGTGCTTCACCTCCTGAAAGTGACTTAGAGCTTCGGTTCAGTGATAAATAATCAAGGCCTACATCTAACAAAAACTTAATTCTCGACTTAATCTCTTTTATGATCTCCTCGGCGATCTTTCTTTGATTTCCTTCCATCTTGGAATCAAGTTGATCAAAAAAACGGGCGAGATCAGAAATATCCAACTGACACAAATCTGCTATATTCTTATCGTCAATTTTATAATTGAGGGATTCTATTTTTAACCTTGAACCATTACAACTGGGGCAGGCTCTTTTATCCATAAAATCTCTGGCCCAACGCTTAATTGATGTAGAATCTGCCTGATGGTACTGAGTTTTTATAAAATTTGCAATACCCTCATAGTCTATGTGGTATAGTCTTTTTACACCGAGGGTTTTAGAATCAACTTCAAACTGTTCAGAGCCTCCATATAGTATAGTCTTAAGTGCTTCATCCGGAATTATTGATATGGCATCCGATAGTTCAAATTCATATCGTTTGGCTATAGTTTCTAATTGCTTAAATGCCCATGAACTTTTATATTCACCAAGGGGTGCAATACCACCTGATTGAATAGATAATTTTTTATTCGGAAAAATTTTGTTTTCATTTACTTCGAAGACATGCCCCAGGCCATTGCAGTCATTGCACATGCCTTTAGGAGAATTAAAAGAAAAGGTATTAGGTTCAGGTGTCGGGTATGAAATACCGGTACTAGGGCACATTAAGTCCCTGCTGAAATATCTCGGGATTGCTTCACCTTCTTCAAGAACCATTAAAACATTATCTCCACTATACATGGCCGTATTTATAGATTCGGAAAGCCTTTTATTCAAATTTTCATTATCATCAATTTTCAGACGGTCTATGACGATTTCAATATCATGGGTTTTATATCTATCCACCTTCATTCCTTTGGTGATATCCATAATCTTACCATCTACCCTTACTTTCACAAAGCCTTGTTTTCCAATTTGCTCAAAAAGTTCGCGATAATGCCCTTTTCTAGATTTAATTACGGGGGCCAGGATGTTTACTCTTTTTGCAAAATAAGCTTCGTTAATAAGCTCCTTAATTTTATCATCATTATAGCTTACCATTTTTTCACCTGTATTATAGCTATAAGCGTCAGAGGCCCTGGCAAACAGTAACCTAAGAAAATCGTAAACTTCTGTAATTGTTCCTACTGTAGAACGTGGTGATTTGGAGGTGGTTTTCTGCTCTATTGCAATAACAGGAGACAGGCCATCAATTTTATCTACGTCGGGACGCTCGAGGCCTCCCAAAAACTGTCTTGCATAAGAAGAAAAGGTTTCTATATAACGACGCTGGCCTTCAGCGTAAATAGTATCGAAAGCCAATGAAGATTTGCCACTTCCTGAAAGCCCGGTTATTACAACCAGTTTTTCTCTTGGGATGGTAACGTCAATATTTTTTAAATTATGAACACGGGCTCCCTTGACTTCAATATTCTCCTCGTAATTTATCATTGAATTAGACAAAGTTGCAAAGGTACGTTTTTGAGGACTAAAAAGGAAGTGCGGTTTATTTTGATATTGTTTAAAGGTCGTAAATAAGCTATTGCGAAATACCTTCTTGCTGTACTATTAAAACAAAAACAATGATTCTATACAGCTTCTTTATCTTGCTGATATTTCCTTCGCCGTTTAGGTAATTTATGGGTATGTAATTTATTGGAGATTACAGATTTAATAGAATTGTTGACAAAATAAGTATTCCACAATTCAATAACACTAATTGAACTAGTTTGAATAAGATTATTTAATGATCTGGCATTAGCCATTATGTCTTTTGAATCTAATGACATTAATTGAATTGTATGAAGGTTAAAATAAAGACCGTAGTTCCGCTTTATGTCGTAAATAATCCATTGCCTGTCGCTGAAATTAGATCTAAAGTGTTTTGAAACAAGCGGTAATATGTCAAACTCGGGTTCCACAATAATAAAGTGAACGCCATCTGTAGAGACATTGAATTTCATAAAGGCCTCCAGCTGATTTTTTTTTCTACTTACCATATTTGCTAAATGATTTATCCTAAAAACCATATCATCAGTTAAGTCCACATGATTGGGTGACCCTTTGGCAACTATTTTTTGAATATATGAATAAAGTAATTGTTCAATTCCAACTGTCTCACTTAAAAAAGCAAAATAAATATTTTTCATTGCGTTATTACTTCTTTGACTAATACCATTCCAGACCCGTTTAGCTTTGTGTACTTGTGTTAAAATAATTTGCGTTTCAGTAAACAGGCCTTTTTGAACCTGATTTTTTCTTTGAATGTCAACAACATTGATTTTTTGCTCAAATGCAGTAAATATGGCAGTTAAAAACCCATTAAAACTCCCGTCGTACAGCAATATTTTTTCTTTTTCCATAACTTCTAGAATAGGCTTAATTGTTTGCTAATTGATTTCTGTGAAATATTTTTCGATGCCTTTTGTTTAATCTTTGACAGTTTCTTTTCTTTTTTAATTTCTCTGGCACCGCTTGTATATAAGCCGTCATTTAACCCACTTTGTGCCCAGAGGCTAAGTTTTTTAGTAATAATTTTGTCTAACATGTCCAAGTTCATTTGTATATATTCCAAAAATATGGAAAAAATCCTAAATTAGGAAATAATCCGAAAATATTTTGGAAATAATCCAAATTTTGTATATTTGAGAATCCTGAAAAAGGAAATTTTCCAAAATAGGATTAGGTGAGGTATTAATAAATGTTGTGATAGATAAGAAAACGGTTTTTAAACACAAACTTAAGTAGAGGACAGAAAAAATAAGAAAATAACTATGGAAAATGAACTAACCATAAAACGATTTATTGAGATTAGACGAGATTTGGGATATACACAAGCCGAATTTGCAGGTATGCTGGGTATACCTAACACTACAGCTGATATAGAACGTGGACGTACCAAACTTTCTGGAAAGGTTGTCGTTGAATTGTTAAAACAATTTAATGTGAACCCGTTATGGTTATTTGGCGATAGCAACAATCAACATTTAAATTATTCCGGTACCAGTGTTATCCCAAAAGTTGTAACTGTCGATTCTTCAGATAAGGACAATATGATTTTGGTTAATGCAAAGGCAGCCGCGGGATATCCTCAAAACATTCAAGACACAAGTTGGTACAAGCAATTGCCTGCTTTTGATCTCCCACTTCCCGAATTCAGGAATGCCACTTACAGGGGCTTTCAGGTTGAAGGTGATAGTATGTTGCCTAATCTGCAGCCTGGCGAATGGGTATTAGCTAAGGCGATTGAGGGACTGGATGATATAAATCCCAATAAGATGTATGTAGTGGTACTCCATGATGCAGTACTCGTTAAGAAGATTGAGAAATTGCCGGGGAATTCAAAGATGCTTTTAATATCACTTAACGAAATTTATCCACCTTATGAAATAGAAGCAGAACAGGTACAGGAACTTTGGCAAGTAAGTAGTAAAATAACCTTTGGGGTAGATGCTACAACAGAAAAAGGTTTGCTAAGGCAGTTGCAGGAATCTATGGAAGAGTTAAAAAATCAACTAAAGAAATAACCATTCAAAAATGGGATTTTAAATTTAAAAAGAATCGTAAAACCAAGCTTTCTAAGCCCTAATATCCTACTGCCGTATCATCCCCGCGTTTATCTGCGCCTCCTTCAAGGCTGCCATCCGGCAAAACCAATATAGCATCCACTTTCCCCAGAATAGGTGTGGGTTTCTCATTAATATGGTAACCTTTGGATTTTAATTCAATTTTTAGTGCATCTGAAAATCCTTCTGTCTCAAAAACGATATGATCCGGTAGCCATTGGTGATGAAATCTAGGAGCGTTTACAGATTCTTGCATACTCAAATTAAATTCGTAAGTGTTTAGAATTGTTTGTGCAACGGCTGTAATTATTGTAGATCCCCCGGGAGAACCGACAACCATCCAAAGCTCACCGTCTTTTTCAACAATAGTTGGGGTCATTGAACTTAGCATTCGTTTCTCGGCCTCTATACTATTGGCTTCAGCTCCAATAAGACCAAACATATTGGGTACCCCTGGTTTAGCACTAAAATCATCCATTTCATTATTTAGGAAGAACCCTAATTCATCACAATAGAGTTTGGAACCGTATGCACCGTTTAAGGTTGTTGTTACAGAAACAGCATTTCCCATCTGGTCAACAATGGAATAATGAGTAGTCTCATTACTTTCTATAATTTCCACTTTACCGTGCTGTACTTCGCTGGAGAGGGTGGCTGCATCAAATGAAAAGTTCTCCATACGGGCATGTAAATACTTCTTGCTCAATAAAACATCCAGAGGAATTACTACAAAATCTGGATCGCCAAGGAAGAAGTTCCTGTCAGCATAAGCCCGTCTTGCCGCCTCAGTGAACAATTGAATTGATTTAGCCGAATTATGACCAAAGTCGGAGATGTCATAAGGTTCAATCATCTCAAAAATTTGATTAATCGTTACCCCGCCACTGCTTGGTGGGCTCATTGAAATTATCCTTAAGTCCTTGTAATTGAATACAACTGGTTGTCGCCATTTGGCCTCATACTTGGTCAGATCTTCTTCAGTTACATAACCGCCTTTTTCCTGAATAAATCTTGCGAGTATTTTGGCAGTTTCTCCTTTGTAAAATTCATCCCTTCCGTTTATTGCTATTCTCCTTAAAGTATTAGCAAGGGCAGGATATCTTAGCGTATCTCCGGCATCACATTTATTGTAAAACAATGTATTATCTCCATTCACACTTCTAATCTGATCCCAATACTTATCTAACCTGTCGGCCTGTTTTGAAGTTACCTCAACCCCTTGATCAACTAGTTTTATAACCGGTTCTATAATATCTTTTATTGGTAAACTGCCAAATTTATCATGAACTTCAAAGATACCGGCTATAGTTCCTGGTACGCCAGTGCCACTTGCCCCGAGGGTGCTTTTTCCGGGAATAACATTCCCAAGAGAATCCAGATACATATCTTTATGTGCGGACAAAGGTGCCTTTTCGCGATAATCAAGGGCTCCTATATTGCCATCATTTTTGCGGTAAACCATAAATCCACCCCCACCAAGGTTTCCTGCAAAAGGATATGCGACTGCCAGTGCAAGTTCTGTTCCAACCATTGCATCAAAAGCATTTCCTCCTTTTTGAAGTATGTCTGTTCCAATTTTTGAGGCTTCTTCGCGCGCAGATACTACCATGGCATTTTTGGTTACCAGACCGGTTGGTAGTGCGGGTTGTTTTTTACATTGTACAAGTGCGAGAAATCCAAGAAGAAGAATTAGTATTCGCATAAGGCTATATATTTTTGTTTAGAAAAGGAAACAAGTTCATTAAAAAACGCTGTAAATTCTACCTCAAATGCGTCATAGTGCTTTTCAAGATCTATAATGGCATAATTCATTTTACTTTTATTATTTGTTCTCCTGTTCATTCCACTTAAAACTCTGCTAATGCCTTCCATTTGCGCATAGTTGAGAAGCCAATTATCGCTTATCATATAAGGTATCATTCGTTTGGTGCCATCAGGTAAGACGGCCATATTATCTTCCAGTAAATCATAAAACTGTTCAACAAACATTTCTAAGGGCGTATCAGAATATTGTTTCCAATTTTTGGCCAGAAAGTGGTCATAAAAAATGTCGACTATCACCCTGCTATAGTGACTGTAATTCTGGTGTAATCTTTTACTGCTTACTCTGACTATGGGATGTGCGTCTGTATAAGTATCTATTTCACGATGCAATAGGATTCCTTTTTGTATTCTATCCGGAAGGTGTTTGTATTTGTTTCCTCTTATGCTGTCCGCAATGAAATTACCAATGGTTATTTCGTCATCTCCAAAGGAGAGATATATATGTGCTAAAAAATTCATTCACCACGAATATAATCTTCGCAACTGAATTTACAAATTAGGAGAGCATGATAATTATTAAGACATGTATATTTGCAAAAACTATTTAGAATTCTATGACATTAATAAAATCAATTTCAGGCATAAGAGGTACCATAGGTGGGAAGCCTAGCAATAATCTCACTCCCATTGATACCGTTAAATTTGCAGCAGCTTATGGTACTTGGCTAAAAAGTTATTCCAAATCAGATAATTTAAAGGTAGTTGTAGGGAGGGATGCCCGTATTTCAGGAGAAATGATTCAGAATTTAGTAGTATCTACTTTGGTCGGACTGGGAATAGATGTTATAGATCTTGGTTTGTCTACCACACCTACTGTGGAAATAGCGGTTCCGTTGGAAAAGGCCAGTGGCGGTATTATTCTTACTGCAAGTCACAATCCAAAACAATGGAATGCATTAAAACTATTAAACGAAAAAGGCGAGTTTCTTGATGCAGCCCAAGGGGCAATTATTCTTGAATTGGCGGTAAAAGAAGATTTTATTTTTTCTGAAGTCGATCAACTTGGAACTATTACCCACAATGATGCCTATATAGATATTCATATAAATGAAGTTCTTAATTTGCCATTAATTGACGCAGACACCATTAAAAAAGCCAAATTTAAGGTAGTAGTGGATGGCGTAAATTCTACGGGTGGCATTGCTATTCCTAAATTACTAGAATCTTTAGGAGTGGAAGTCATTAAGTTGTATTGTGATCCTACCGGACATTTTCCGCATAATCCTGAACCTTTGAAAGAACATTTGGCAGATATCTGTGAGCTTGTGCAAAAGGAAAAAGCCGATTTTGGCATTGTAGTTGACCCGGATGTAGATCGTTTGGCATTCATTAGTAATGACGGTGAAATGTTTGGAGAAGAATATACCTTAGTGGCTTGTGCAGACTATGTTCTAGGGAAAACAAAGGGAAACACGGTTTCCAATTTATCTTCTTCAAGGGCCCTAAGGGATATTACTCTGAAGCATAAAGGAAACTATGAAGCAGCATCTGTTGGAGAAGTAAATGTAGTGAAGAAAATGAAGGCCAATAATGCCATCATTGGAGGAGAGGGCAATGGGGGAATTATCTATCCTGAAAGCCATTACGGACGAGACTCTCTCGTTGGTACCGCCTTATTTTTAATGCTTATGGCAGAGAAAGGAGGTACTGTAAAGGAATTGCGTGACAGTTATCCAAGTTACTATATGAGCAAAAATAAAATTCAACTAACCCCGGAACTTGATGTTGATGAGATCTTAGTTTCTATGGAAAAAAAATATAGTAACGAGGAAGTCTCAACAATTGATGGGGTAAAAGTAGACTTTCCAGAGAATTGGGTGCATTTGAGGAAATCCAACACAGAACCAATAATACGAATATATACAGAGGCTAAGACGCAAATAGAAGCCGATTCTCTGGCTGATAGAATAATAGGCGAGATTAGAGAAATTGCGGGGATCTAATTTAGTAGGCTTCGTCGGGATTAGAGATATTTTTCAGGCACTTTATCTCTGTGTTTCCACCGCCTGTGTGTCCAAAGATAATACGCGGGATTCTGGATAATTTCTTCCTCGGTTAGCTTTAGGAACTGATTGGTAATTTCATACTCTTCAGTTTTACTACCTTCCAGTGCAATGGGAATAAATTCGGTCTCGTAATAGCCTCGTTTAACTTTAGATACTTTGGCAAACACTACGGCGTGGTCATACTTTCTTGCGAGTACTTCCGGGCCATTAAAAACAGGGACGGTAATATTCATAAATTTGGTCCAGTATTGTGCCAAGTGTGCTTGTGGCGATTGATCACTTACAATCCCATATACTCCTTTTATGTCATTTTGATGATTTCGTGCCATGGTTATAACCGTCTCTTTCTGAGAAATCGGGGTTGTACTCCATATCGCACGGATTTTTTTTATCAGGCGATCAAAATAAACGTTACCAATATTTTGATATATCGCAAATCCTTTTGACTTTACATAACGATTTACGATGATACTCCATTCCCAATTCCCATAATGAGGAAACATGACCAAAATACTTCGTTTTTTTTCCACTTCAAGAAGTAAATCAATATTGGGCAAGGCATAGCGTTTTTTTAACTCTTCTTCGCCGATATTCAAGGTTTTGATGGTTTCCAGGAACATATCACACATATGTTTATAAAATGCCTTTTGAATCTTTTTAATCTCCTTATCACTTTTATTAGGGAAAACAAGGCTCAAATTATTATTAACCACTTTTTTTCGGTAACCTATAATACGATATACCAGAACATAGACTATATCTGAAAAAAAGTAGAATAACCTATAGGGGAGTATAGATATGAACCATAAAAAGGGATAGGCAAGAATATAAAGCAGAAGTTGCATGCATAAAATAAATATGGGCAAATATAGCTATATTTGGCGCTTAATTAAATTGATATTTTTATGAATATGCATCTTGCAACGATCGCAATAATGGCTGTAAATGTTTTGATATCCCTAAAAGGTTTTAACGATGTTGTGTTTTTCGATCGCTATAAGTTTGTAATTGGAGCAATAAAGGCGGGTCAACGTGATAGAGTAGTAACTTCAGGATTTCTGCATGTAGATTTTTCCCATCTCTTCATGAATATGTTTACCCTGTATTTCTTTGCCCCGGTGGTAATTAACTGGTTTGGCTGGGAAAAATTTTTAATTATTTATTTTGTTAGCCTTATAGCCGGAAGTTTACTAGCCTTGTTTTTTCATAAAGATGAACCTTTTTATAGCGCTGTGGGCGCAAGTGGTGCTGTAACCGGGATATTATATGCAGCGATATTATTACAACCTGATATGCAGCTGGGAATTATGTTTATACCAATTCCTATACCCGCATATATGCTGGGTCTTGCCTATATGTTATACTCTATATATGGAATGAAAAAACGCTTGGGTAATATTGGACATACTGCTCACTTTGGTGGCGCTATTGGAGGATACGCAACAACATTACTTTTTAAACCCGACCTTATTATTACTGATACCTTAATGGTAATACTTCTGGCTATCCCAATAATAATTCTATTTGTTCTTGAGAAACTAGGTAAAATTTAAATAACCCAGTTCAATAAGTAAGGATAAACCTATATCTAATATAGAAAAAGTTATTTGGCAGTTTATATATTACTGCTTATCGAAAAAACACCTGGTATTACATACCTTTTTCGTTCTTTTGTCGTTAGTTAATTGCCCAAATTAATTTAAAATACCTACTTATGTTTAAAAGAGTCCCCTATTTACTTATGGTCTCAATGGTCCTTTTTATATCCTGTAATGACGAAACTACCGTATTCGTTGACGAACAGCAGGAGAATCTCATCCTTGAAAACGATTTAGTAAAGTTAAGCAGTAGTATCAATTTCGAAAATTCCGGAGTACTGGAGATTTTTGAAGATGAGCAAAACACAAACAAACAATTTTCTTCCGCCAAGGCGGATGAAGCAGGAGATTATCCCATTACACTAGTGGCTCAGGTAAGTCCGCCAAGCTATGGAGGAAGTACTGTTTTGACGGCTTCACATGTCGATGTGGATGGAGATTACGCATATGTTTCTTATAATTTAGCAGGCGAAGATTATTTTGGAGCCATTGATATTATAAATGTCGCTGATCCTCATAATCCAGTAGTAACCTCACGACTAATCTATTTAAATTCTGATATTAACTCATTACAATATTCAGATGGGTATCTATATGCAGTTGGGGGTCTTAATAAAGAGGCTTCTTTAACTGCTTCGTCAAGTTCTTTTGTGACTAAAATACGAATCAATGCCGGAGGTACTATGGATTTAGGCGCCGGTATACTTTATGGATACCAACCTGGTGATAATGCAACAGATATACATGTAGATGGGAACGAAGTCTATGTTTGCAGTGGAAAAGATGGATCTGTTACTATATATGATGCAAAAGATTTTGATGTTAAAAAGGAAGAATTATTTTCAGACCTCCGGTCACTGGCGTTCGACAATAATAAAGTGGCCTTGTTGGATGCTGGCTTTGGCTTGCGCATTTTAGATGATAATTTAAAGACTAAAAAAGAAATACCTATCAATTCAGATTTTGGGGCATATACCAAAAGAACAGTTGATTTTATAGATGATAAAATTGTTGTAGCAGAAGGAAGCAAGGGAGTTGGATTATATTCATATAGTTCAGGTACCCGGCTGCAGTACATACCAATAAGTATCGACCCCAATAACACAGCAACGGGAGACGTGGTTAATAATGCAGTTGCTTTTAACAAGGATATAATATTTATGGCCAATGGTGGTGCCGGACTTTCCTTATCTGAAGACAGAGGACCTAGTGCTGCACCTTATGGAGTAATACAGATTAATGGTTCCGTTAATTATGTGGAATCCCAGGGGGATTATGCTTTTGCCGCTTCAGGAGCGGAAGGTTTGCAGATCATAAAACTCAATAGATTGTCACAAAGCCTGGCGGCGACATGTGCAACACTCCCGGAATATAGTGGGGCCAGTAAATTAGTTATTAATGCAGGACAGGATATTGCCTTTAGAGGAGCAAAGAGATTTAACTCTATCCAGGTAGAAGGATCTTTATTAATGTGCGGTTCCTGGACGGTAGTGAATGATGTGGATATTAAAAAGGATAGTGGTCTTTTAGAAATGAATGGCAACCTTTTAGTTGGTAGTAACAGGAAAAAGAAAGAAATCAAAATTGAAGAAGGTGCGACTTTACGAATAGAAGGAGATCTCACCATTTATGGGGACTTAGATTTAAAAGATGGCGCCACCATAGAATTCATAGGTACAGATTCTGTAGTCAATATTTTTGGTGAAGTTAAAATCGGGGATAACGTTACCATAGGCGGTGAATTCGACGATGTGCAGAATAAGTTTTAAAGAATTATTGGATTAAATGAAAAAGCCCTGATGTTCAAAACATCAGGGCTTTTTATTATTCAAAATTTCTTTTTACTGAAGGAGTTCACTAATTTTATTTTCTAGGGCGATCCCCCTTAAATCTTTAGCGATTATCACTCCATTTTCATCCAGGATGAATGTTGCAGGTATTGCTCTAACATTATAAAGTTCGGCTATTTCATCAAAATATTGAACATTAGAAACATGGTTCCATACTAAACCATCATCTTCAATTGCTCTAGTCCAGTCTTCAGCACGTCTGTCTAAAGAAACTCCAAGAATATTCAGGCCCTTGTCATGGTATTTGTTATAAACCTGAACTACATTGGGATTCTCCGCTCTACAGGGCTTACACCATGCCGCCCAAAAATCTACTATCGTTACTTTTCCTAAAACATCATTGAGAGCCAATTCATCACCAGTAGGGGTTGGAGCAGAAAAATTTGGTGCTTTGGTACCAATTGAAGTACTTGCTAGTTTATCAAGTTTACTCTTAATTCGTTGCCCAACAACAGTTTCCTTAATATTAGGGCTGAGGGAATCATACAAATCCTTAATTTCATTTTCGGGAAGTGTTTTTGTTGTCAATACTTTTTCAATTATCAAGGCAGAAATTAGAGCCTCTGGATTTTCTTTGGCAAATTTTAGTTCGAAAGTTTTGGCCTCTTCCTGTAATTCGAAATATTCATCTCTTAAAGATGCCATCGAAGCCGTATCCTGTATGGCAGTAGCATTCCTCATCTCGTCAGACATTGATCTTGCCTTTTGAGCCAGACTTCTTGATTCCTCAAGAAAATCCGCGAATAAGTCATTCTGTAAAGTGCCTTTAATTTTGGCGAATGCCAAGCTGTCTTTTTGCGCACTTACCTCAATATTTCCATTTTCAATAACCACCGGAATATTTCCTCGTACACTGTTAACTAATAAATAATGAAGCTCCGGCATTGCAGAAGAGCCGGTAAAGGTAAACTTTCCGTTTTCTAACAAAGCAGTGTCCACTTCAATTAACTGATTGACTTCGTCAGTTTTTTTAAGAAAGACCTGTGTTCCGTTCTCCATTTCACCACTAAGGGTACCTTCCAGTTTAAATCCATCGGGAGAGGTGTTGCATGCTATAAGTGTGCCTAATAGCAATGCCGACAATACGAATTTTTTCATCATTTTTCAAATAAGATGTGCAAAGGTAATTATATATAACAGAATAAAAAAAGCCCTTATACATAAGGTTATGTTAAGGACATTTAAAAAGATAGGGTATTGTTTTAGAATTGATAGCGTATCCCCAATGCAATATCAAAGTCAAAAGTATCTGAAAAATCATTATAACCCAATATACCAAGCTCGGGCCTTAAATCAAAGGATAACAACAGGGGGATATCAAAGTTATATTCTACCCCAACATTTCCGGCTATCAATACAAAAAGTCCTCCATCAGGAGTAAATGGTTCATTAGTACCATCCCCGGGAACCGGGTCAAAATTCGCGCTTCCAAATCCTGCGCCTGCGCCATAGAACCAGTTAAAATTACCATCTATATGGCGCACCCATTCATAAAAACCAGTTATTTTAAAAGCGTTATATTCCCTGCTGTCTCTCCATCCCATATTTAATTCCAATCTGTGATATCTACTCAATAACCTTTGATATGAAATTTCTGCGCCAAAGCCATCACTGTCGCCAAGACGAAGGCCAATGGCATTATCGGAAATTTCTTGTGCGCTAATTGAAATTGTAAAAAGACATGCTAATAGGAAAACCGGATTTAAAATTTTCATATGTTCTGATTTTAGTTTAGGTTTAAAATCGCTCTCAGCTAATAAAAACTTAATTTTGTACTTAAAATTGTTCAAGATTGGATAAAAATCCTTTAATAGATCTTCGGGGTAGCCTCGATGGCACTTTACATATTGATAAGCTATCCAGGTCCCTGTATGCAACTGATGCTTCAGTATACAGAAAAGTACCATTGGGTGTTGCCTTTCCCAAAGATGAAAATGACATTATTAAACTAATTCTTTTTGCAAAACAACATCGTGTTGGGCTAATACCCAGAACTGCCGGTACATCACTAGCCGGACAATGCGTTGGTGATGGTATAGTTGTTGACGTATCCAAACATCTGACTAAAATTCTGAAACTGGATTCGAAGGGAAAATCTGTCACAGTTCAGCCTGGGGTAATCAGAGATGAACTTAATGAAAATCTCAAAGAGTATGGTTTGTTTTTCGGACCAAATACATCAACCTCTAACCGCTGTATGATTGGAGGAATGGTGGGAAATAATTCGTGTGGGACAACATCTATTCAATATGGGGTAACACGAGATAAAATCATTTCTTTAAAAACAATACTTTCAGATGGTTCCCGGGCAACATTTGAATCCATTACACCGGTGGAATACAGAAAAAAAATGGGTTTGAATACCCTAGAAGGGTCCATATACAGGCAATTGTTTAACGAGTTACAAAACAAAGAGATACAGCAAAATATTAAAGAAGAATTTCCAAAAGACAGTATTCATAGAAGAAATACCGGCTACTCAGTAGATGAATTATTGCATAGTAGCCTTTTTGGTGGTACCGAGGATGAAATTAATATTTGCAAACTGTTAAGCGGAAGCGAAGGAACTCTTGCCTTTACAACGGAAATCACTTTACAATTAGATGATAGTCCCCCTCCAATTGCGGCTATGGTCGTCACACACTATAAAACCCTTGAAGATTGTCTCCAAGATGTAGTTCCTGTTATGAAGCATAATTTGCATCTATGCGAAATGATGGATAAAGTGATTTTGGATTGCACAAAAAATAATAGGGAACAATTGTCCAACCGCTTCTTTGTTGAAGGGGATCCAGCTGCTTTATTAATGTTGGAGATAAAAGATAATTCGGAAGAAGGTCTTGAAGCTAATTTGGATAAACTCCTAAAAACGATAAAGGCTTCCGGACTGAGCTATGCTAATCCTATTCTGAGAGGAAACGATATTAATAAAGCCATTGCATTGAGAAAAGCAGGTCTTGGCCTTTTAGGAAATATGGTGGGGGATAGGAAGGCTGTGGCATGTATAGAGGACACGGCGGTTTCTTTGGATGATTTAAAAGACTTTATCGGAGAATTCACAAGGATAATGAAAGACTATGGCCAGGATGCAGTCTATTATGCTCATGCAGGTGCAGGGGAGTTACATTTAAGGCCTATTCTGAATTTAAAACAAGCAGAGGACGTTTCACTTTTCAGGGCAATTACAACCGATGTTGCTAAACTCACCAAAAAATATGGGGGATCATTTAGCGGGGAACATGGGGATGGAATTGTTAGAGCGGAATTTATTCCAATGATGCTTGGAGAGGAGAATTATGAATTGCTTACCCGGATAAAATCTTATTTTGATCCTGATCATATTTTTAATCCTGGGAAAATAGTGGATGCCTATCCTATGGATGAATCTTTGCGGTACGAAATAGAACGCAAAGAACCCGATATCAATACACTTCTTGACTTCACAGACAGTGAAGGAATATTAAAAGCTGCAGAAAAATGTAATGGGAGCGGGGATTGCAGGAAAACCCATAAAGCGGCCGGGGGGATGTGTCCCAGTTATCATGCGACAAAGAATGAAAAAGATACGACCAGAGGACGAGCAAATGCACTTCGCGAAGTACTTACGAATTCGGTCGAAACAAACCGTTTTGATTCCGATGAACTAAAAGAAGTCTTTGACCTCTGTTTAAATTGCAAAGCCTGTGCCAGTGAATGTCCGAGCAATGTTGATGTTTCCACCCTAAAAGCTGAGTTTTTATATCAATATCAGGAAGCCAATGGGTATAAATTTAGAAATAAACTGTTCGCATTTAATACAAGGTTGAATGCTTTAGGAAGTATAGCTCCCAAAATAACAAATGCAATTTATAATTCAAAAATACTTAGCTTTCCGATAAAGAAGTTTTCAGGAATTGCGACTGAAAGAACCTTACCTAATGTTTCAAATATTAATTTAAATAATTATCTTCAAAGAGCTTATAAACAATCAGTTACTAAAGATAAAAAGGTACTCTTATTTATAGATGAATTTACGCGATATCTGGATACCGGGGTTGGTAAGGATGCAATAGATTTGTTACATGGATTGGGGTATGAGGTAGGTCTCTTTCAGGGTGAAAGTGGTAGAGCACTTATTTCAAAAGGATTTTTAAATGAAGCTAAAAAACAGGCAGCAAAAAATATCGGGTCATTGTACGAATATGCAAAGCTGGGTATACCAATTCTTGGAATAGAGCCATCGGCAATCCTAACCTTCAGAGATGAATATAAAAGGTTTCACTTCAATTCGGACAAAGTTGAAGCTATAGCCAAATATTCTTTTCTTATTGAGGAATTCTTGTCCGATGAGATAAGAAATGGAACCATACAGAAAGAACAATTTACTAAATCGTCTGCAACAATTAAAATTCACAATCACTGTCATCAAAAGGCTTTATCTGATCAAAAAGTGACTTTTGATATATTAAATCTTCCGGAAAATTATAAGGTTAGTATTATAGCTTCCGGCTGTTGCGGCATGGCAGGATCCTTTGGCTACGAAAAAGAGCATTATAATACAAGCATGCAAATTGGAGAGTTAAAACTCTTTCCATCAATAAGAAAATCTGATGAGAACGTAATTATTTCTGCTAACGGAACCAGTTGCAGGCATCAGATTTTTGATGGTACAAGAAGACAAGCCCAACACCCCGTAACTATTTTAAAAAAGGCATTATGCACCAATTGATTTGTCTTCTTTTTCGGGAGGTTTTTGTTTTGAGGCTAGTGACTTTTCAAAGGAGGTAATTATTCCTGTTAATTCCATTGACTTTAATTCTTCATCTGCAAAAAAAGGCAAAAGTTTGTCGTGGCTGTAGTTATAGATTTTCCATCGCTTAAATGAATATTCCAAAGCACTGAGGTTTTCAACCCAATCACCGGAATTAAGATAAGTACATTTTCCGTTTTTTGTCTCAATTATTTCCTTTTTGGGGTGGTGAATATGTCCACATATTACATAGTCATAACCTTTGGCTATAGCCGTTTCAATTGCTGTTCGTTCAAAATCGTCAATATATTTTACAGCATTTTTTACACTATTTTTTATTTTTTTGGCCATTGAATATCTTTCTTTCCCAAGTTTAGTAAAGAACCAATTTAATATTCTGTTTAAATGCAGTAAGAGATCGTAACCATATCCACCTGGTTTAGCAAGCCATTTTGCGTATCGAATTGAAATATCAAAAACGTCTCCATGAAAAAACCAGGCTTTTTTGCCATCTAATTCTAAAATTAACTTGTCTTGTATACTGAAGTTCCCTATAGACGTATAGCTAAACTTACGCAACATATCGTCATGATTTCCGGTTATATAAATGACTTCGGTACCATTTGAAGCCATACATATAATTTTTTTTAGAATCCTCAAATGGGACGCAGGAAAGTAGTGATTGTTAAATTGCCAGATATCAACAATATCCCCGTTTAGAACTAATTTTTTAGGTTCTATACTGCTTAGATAAGCCATTAATTCTTCCGCATGGCAGTCAAAGGCGCCTAAATGCACATCAGAAATTACCACCAGATCTATACTCCGCTTTTTCAAGGGGTAGGATTTATTTAATTGTAAAATTAAACCCATTGGTCTAATAGTATTTTAAGGTAAAGTCACTATTGTATCATGCGAAGGTTAAGTTTTGCATAGATATACGACCATTTGTTACCTTAATATTAACTGGGCACGCGTTTTGGTTTCCGTTCATTTAACATATATCTTTGGCTAATAAAAAAAAGAATTAATACTCTTAATTTGATATAAGAAAGATCCTAATTTATGGCTGGTAATACATTTGGAACACTTTTTAAACTTACTACTTTTGGTGAATCACACGGTAAAGCTATCGGGGGAGTTTTGGATGGATGTCCATCTGGAATAATTCTGGATATTAAAGCAATTCAACTTGAGCTAGATAGAAGAAAACCGGGCCAGTCGGCAATAGTTACACAGCGCAAAGAACCCGATAATGTGGTGTTTTATTCGGGTATTTTTGAAGGGAAAACCACCGGAACGCCCATTGGTTTTGCTATTTATAACACCAATCAAAAATCAAAAGACTATTCTCATATAAAGGATTCATATCGCCCTTCACATGCAGATTATGTATATGATAAAAAATATGGTTTTCGAGACTATAGGGGAGGTGGAAGAAGCTCTGCTCGCGAAACAGCTAGCCGCGTTGTTGCCGGTGCTATCGCTAAACAATTTTTAAATGGAATTAGTATAAATGCCTATGTTTCTCAGGTTGGTTCCCTTCGACTTGAAAAACCTTTTTCAGAACTGGATTTAAAATTGACCGAAAGCAATGCCGTGCGCTGTCCGGATCCGGAAACTGCTGCGAAGATGGAATCTTATATTAAAGAAGTTCGAAAAGAAGGAGATACTGTGGGGGGGATTATTAGCTGCGTAATAAAGAATGTCCCTGTTGGCCTCGGAGAACCTGTTTTTGATAAACTTCACGCTGATCTGGGAAAAGCTATGTTGTCTATTAACGCAGTTAAAGGATTTGAATATGGCAGTGGCTTTAAAGGGGTTAAAATGAAAGGAAGCGTTCATAATGATCAATATAAAGCAGATGGCAGCACGATTACTAATAACAGCGGCGGTGTACAGGGTGGAATAAGCAATGGTATGGACATTTATTTTAACGTAGCCTTTAAACCGGTTGCTACTGTCATTCAGTCCTATGAGACTATTGATAAAGATGGAAACATGGTCAAAACTCAGGGTAAAGGTCGGCATGATCCCTGTGTGGTACCAAGAGCGGTGCCAATAGTAGAAGCGATGGCGGCATTAGTACTTGCAGATTTCACACTACTAAACAGAACCATTAAATTATAAACTTGCTTTTTTAGGGGTTTTCCTATCAAAATACTATCTTTCTAACCTAAAATTTTTATATGAAGAAACTGGAATTGCATTGGCAAATCCTGATAGGAATGATCCTAGGCGTTCTTTTTGGCTTCGCAATGACCTATATTGAATGGGGTCGTGGTTTTGTTCAAGATTGGATTAATCCTTTTGGTACCATTTTCGTTAAACTTCTTAAACTAATTGCAATTCCTCTTATTCTGGCATCCTTAGTTAAAGGGATTTCCGATTTAAAGGATATTTCAAAATTTAAAAAAATAGGACTTCGAACAATAGCCATTTACATATGCACTACTATAATTGCCATTACTATCGGTTTGGTATTGGTTAATATTTTACAACCAGGCGACGGCATTTCAGAAGAAACAATTGCTAAATTAACAGAGACCTATGCCTCAGATAGTGGTGTAACCTCAAAACTGGAAGCTGCTTCAAGGCAAAAACAAGTTGGCCCTTTGCAATTTTTGGAAGATATGGTGCCCGATAATGCCTTTGGTGCCTTGAGTGATAACACTTTAATGTTACAAGTTATATTTTTTACCATTTTCCTTGGAATTTCCATGCTTTTAATAGGCGAAGAAAGGGCTAAACCGCTGAAGAAGGTTTTTGATTCATTAAATTATGTTGTTCTTAAAATGGTAGATTTAATTATGCTAACCGCGCCGGTTGCGGTTTTTGCATTATTAGCCAATGTTGTTGTTTCTTCCGGCGACCCGGACCTCTTACTGGCTTTGTTGAAATATGCCGGGGTAGTAGTTTTAGGGCTATTTTTAATGATTGTTTTTTATACCATTGTAGTGACTACTTATACAAAGAAAAACCCTTTCTGGTTTTTGAAGGAGATTAGTCCGGCTCAGCTATTGGCATTTTCCACAAGTTCTAGTGCCGCTACACTGCCGGTTACTATGGAAAGAGTAGAAGAGCACATTGGTGTTGACAAAGAAGTGTCTAGTTTTGTACTCCCTGTAGGAGCCACCATAAATATGGATGGTACAAGTTTGTATCAGGGTGTTGCGGCTGTTTTTATCGCTCAGGCTCTGGGTTTTGATCTGACCCTTGGGGGACAATTAACTATTGTTCTCACGGCCTTACTGGCATCCATTGGATCGGCAGCTGTACCCGGAGCAGGAATGGTAATGCTTGTAATTGTTTTGGAATCTATTGGTTTTCCATCAGATAAACTGGCCATTGGTCTGGCACTTATTTTTGCAGTTGATCGCCCTTTGGATATGTGTCGGACAATTATTAATGTTACCGGTGATGCAACCGTAGCGATGGTAGTTGCCAAATCTGTTGGGAAACTGAGCAAACCCCATATTGAAGATTGGGATGAATTTTATGAAGAAGTAAAATAAATTTAAAACTTTACCAATGAATATTTGTTTTCTTATGTATACTTGGGAGGAGATTGATCCTGAGAATGATACAAGCCTAGCATTAATTCATGAATGCGTTAAACGAAACCACGGCGTTGCTTTGTGCACGCCTGCTAACCTCACTATTCGCAATAGCGTTACAAACGCCTTTTGTACAGTATTAGGGAGAATGGAGAAAGTACCCGGAAACCTTAAGTCTTTTTATAAACAAGCGGAAACAAGGGAGGAAATGTTACCGTTGGCTGGTTTTGATGTAATTTTTATGAGGGCCAATCCACCTCTGGACCCTATAATGCTAAATTTTTTAGATTCGGTAAAGGATGATGTGTTTATCGTAAATTCCCTGCAGGGTTTGAGGGAGGCCAATAACAAACTATACACGGCTGCTTTTGGTGATAGCCATAGTAATATAATTCCGGCTACCCATGTTTCCAAGAATAAGAATTATCTGGTAAAGCAAATTAAAGAATCCATAGCCGATAAAATGATCTTAAAACCATTGAACGGCTTTGGTGGATCGGGAGTTATTCTGATTGAAAAATCAGCAATGTCAAATATAAAGTCGCTTTTGGATTTTTATGTTTCCAACTCCGACGGTTCATCAAATTATGTTATTCTTCAGGAATATATTGAAGGGGCTGATCAGGGCGATGTGCGAATTTTGATTTTAAATGGAGAACCCATTGGCGCAATGAGGCGAATTCCGGGATCTGATGATCATCGTTCAAATGTTTCTGCCGGGGGTTCGGTTGCCAAGCACACACTTACAAAACAAGAAAAAGCCCTTTGTAAACAAATAGGACCCAAACTTGTAAAGGATGGGCTATATTTTGTAGGGATCGATGTAATAGGAGGTAAATTGGTAGAGGTTAATGTTATGTCTCCTGGCGGGATAACCTACATGAATAAGGTATATAAAACAAAAATTCAAACCAAGATAATAGACTTTGTAGAAAGCAAGGTGGTAGATAATTTACAGGCGTTCAACAGGCGTTCCAGATTGCGAAATGAGGTTGAGAATGCTTAAATTATCAGTTGCGGATATTATCTCAAATATTGAATCTGAAATTCCGTTTGAGGCAGTTTCAGAAGATTATTCCTTTACTTTAAAAATAAGTGAATACGCCCCATACATATGTGCTGCTGTACACGAGGGACATCAATTCAGAAAATCTCTTTGGAATAATTGCCTCCACACTGAATATGACCGGTGGTACGAGGAAGATCCCTGCACCAGGGAAATGGTAGTATCACATCCCATTGTCATATCGGGTTGTGATAGCAGATTTGAATATGATCTTAACCGCCCTCCTGACGGTGCTATCTATGCCGATGCCTGGGGAAAGCCATTATGGAAAACACCATTATCTGCAAAAGAATATGATCTTAGTATGCATAAACACGCATCGTTCTATAATGTTGTTCACGCACTCATTTATCAAATTGAAAAGAAATACGGTAAGGCCATCGTTTTTGATATGCACAGTTATAATTGGAAACGCTGGGATAGGGAGGTGCCCACCTGGAACCTTGGAACCAGTAACATTGATAATGGCCGCTTTGGTATTATAGTTTCAGACTGGCAACAAAAGCTGGGTGAAATGAAATTGCCCAATAATATAAAATCGGATTGCAAAATTAATAACACCTTTCAAGGAAATGGATTTTTCCTGAAATATATTACGACAACTTTTAGCAATACCCTGGTCTTAGCAACAGAAATTGCAAAGGTATATTGCGATGAGCTCACTGCCATTATTTATCCCGAAGTAGTCCGTGCAGTGGAATTGCAATTAAAAGAATTAGTACCTTTGCAGGCTAAAGAATTTCACGAAAAAGATTTATGATTACAGAAGACCATCGCCTGGCAATTCAGTACAAGTATCCTAATTTATTGGAAATAGATGACAACCTGGATCGGTTGATAAGGAGTATTGAGCTACTCAGCTATGTAAATCCACTAAATATCGAAAAGGAAAAACATATATTTTTTGCTTCGAAATTTGTTTATGATCCCAAATTTAAATATCCAAAATTAAAATTTGATCCATATAAACTTCATCGCCTGTTTTATTCACAAAGATTAGAGCGTATTCAGGATTCAGAATTAAAGAATATATATACCGATATTATTTATTATTATGCCAATATGGTGCAATGCATCAAAACTATTGGCAAGGGGAAAGAGTTTTATTATAACTCACTCAACATATACGGAACGCCTACCGAGAAAGATGTTCAGAATGCCAAGTTCATACTACATTTTGATGATGAACCTCCTTCTACAGATATGGAGAAAGTTTTTTCTACAGAAGAGGCAAAAACTTATTTTGAAGATTTTGCTACTTCTTACGACTTTCCTGTTAATATCAGGTATGCCACACATATAGCCGCAGATGCGATGGTAAGCAATGCAACTAAGACATTGCTTATAAAGCGCAATGCGAGATTTAGCCAAAACCAATTACTTACATTAGCCAACCATGAAATTGGGGGGCACCTGGTCACTACTTTTAATGCTGCCCATCAACCTTTAAAAATATTTTCAAACGGATTCCCCAAAAATGTAGAAACACAGGAAGGGCTGGCTGTTTTTAGTGAATATATGAGTGGCGCGCTTACAATTAAGAGACTCAAAGAATTAGCATATAGAGTTTTAGCCTCAGATAGTTTAATTAAAGGTTATAGTTTTGCTGACACCTTTGATTTAATTCATAATCAATATAAACTAAACAGAAATGATGCCTTTTCCATAACCTTAAGAGCCCACAGAGGAGGTGGCTTTACTAAAGATAGGTTATACTTAAGTGGATTAAAGAAAATCTACAGACGTTATAAAAGTGATGAGTCTATGGATATTCTACTTACCGGAAAAGTAGCATTAAACAATATTGATCAGATCAAATATTTGCAGAATTTAGGCCTGGCACAGTCCATAAGCTACAATAACCTGGCGTTTTCAGAAAAACGAAGTACCAATGCCACTCTAGATTTTATTTTGAATAATCTACAATAGATTAAGTCAGAAATTTTGCTTTTAGGTCAGGAGTAGGTATCATGCATTCATTTTGTTTCCCAAACCAACTATACCTGTTTTTAGCCACTAGATCATAGACCCAATCCCTAAATGGTTTTGGAACCCATCTAAAAATACCTAGAAGACGCCAACCACCTCCAAAAGACTTGCCGATCTCTAAAGCCGCAGTAGATTTAATATAATATGCAAGTTTGGGATCTATCAGAATGATTGAATCTATCTGAGAGGAATCAATTCCTCTTTCATTAAGAAGCAATGTAGCTACATCGCTTTGCAAAGCGGCAAACTTGTAGATGTTTCTCTTATCATGTTTAATGACAAATTGAATGGCACTATTGCATAGGTTGCAAACGCCATCGAACAATATTATTTTGTTATCCTCCTGTGTTATCACAAATCAAAAATAAAGCCTAACAATTAGATTCCGATATGTTTTATAAGGTTATTAAGAAAGTTCTGTATTACTTCTAGGACAAGCTTGTCATTTCAAACGTAGTGAAAATACTAATTTTGATTCTCATGATGGTCAATAACTATTTTTTAGCCTCAACCAATTCCAATTGATCCACACTTACATTGGTGGTAAACATCCCGTAATTGACTACAGCTTTATTTTTTTCGAGTTTGTCAATGCTGCCAATTGCCCTGCCATCAAACATTCTGACCCGATCTCCAATCTTAAATACAGGTCTCGGTTTATTTTTCTCTTTTAAATCAGCATTTTTCTTTTCTATCTTCTTTTTCTCACGAATAACTTTTACCTCTTTCTGTACTTCCTGAGCTGTTTCAACCTTTTTTTGTCGCTCTATTTTGGCCTGAGTAGCAGACTTTTTCTTGCGTTTACTATTTTCAGTCTCTACAATCCTTATAAGTTCGGAAACCAGAATACGCTTCTTTTTATCCTGAAAATATTTGTCTGCTATCGTATTTACTTTATTACCCAAATGTATCATTCGCTGATCATGGTCATATAATTCCTGATAATTCTCCAACTTCGATTTTACTTTGGCATTCAGTTTTTCTAACCTGATAGTTTCGTCCCGGGCTTTGGACTCTTCTTGCTGAAGTCTGGTGCCTGTTTGAGCCATTTTATTCCGCTCTTTTTGCATTTTAGCAATGGTTGCATCAAACCGTAATTTACCACGCTCTACCTTCTTCTTAGCTTTGTTGATTAAATTATATGGGATCCCATTCTTCTGGGCTACCTCAAAAGTAAAAGAACTTCCAGGCTGCCCTAACTCCAATTGAAAGGTGGGTTCCAGAGTCTTGGAATTGAATAGCATATTCGCATTTGTGGTATGTGGCAATTCATCCGCTAAGGCCTTTAGATTAGCATAGTGGGTAGTGATAACACCAAACGCTCCACGCTCATAGAAGACTTCTAAAAAAGCCTCTGCAAGAGCACCACCCAACTCAGGATCACTTCCTGTTCCAAATTCATCAATAAGGAATAAGGTATCTACATTACACTTCTTAAGAAACCGATTCATATTCTTAAGTCTATAACTGTAAGTGCTCAGATGATTCTCTATTGATTGATTATCTCCAATATCTGTAAGAATATTTTTAAACAGGCATATAGAACTGCGTTCATGAACAGGAATCAAAAGCCCGCTTTGCAACATAACCTGGAGTAATCCTATTGTTTTTAGAGTAATACTTTTTCCTCCGGCATTTGGGCCGGAAATTACAATTATCCTTTTCTCAGGATGTAGCTCAATTGTCTGCGGCCAGGTCTTTTGCCCACTTCTTTTGTTAGTTAAAAAAAGTAAAGGATGGAAAGCATCTCGTAAATAAAGTATGCCATTACTATTTATTTCAGGTAATAGCGCATTCATTTCACTTGCGTATTTGGCTTTGGCAGCTGTAATATCGATCTGTGTTAAAAAACTTTGATATTCACGAAGGAGGTATTCGTAGGGCCTTATCAGATTTGTTAATTGATTAAGAATCCTTTGAACTTCCTCTTTTTCATCAAATTCAAGATTATTCAGCTCTCTACTATATTTTAATGAGGCTTCCGGCTCTATATAAACTATACTACCAGTTTTGGAGGTTCCCATTACCGTACCTTTTACTTTCCGCCTGTACATTGCCTTGACCGCCAGTACCCTCCGGTTTTCTACAACAGACTCCCGGATTTCATCCAAAAATTCCGCAGACTGATAGGTGTTAAGGGCCGCAGTAAAACTTTGATTGATTTTACCCTTAACTTTATTTATTTGGCTCCGTATGACTTTTAATGCTTCAGAAGCATTGTCTTTTACTTCACCAAAACGATCGATAACCAAATCTATATTAGAAATTATCTCGGAATTCGATTCTATTTGTTCTGTACCCGCAAATAATAATGGGTAATAATCCTTAAACTTTTTAAAGAACTTTTTATGGGTATTCACCGAAACGCAAATAATACCAATTCGTCGAAAACCCGAAATTTCCAGGGTTGTATTTTCTATTTTGAGTAGTTGCAATTCATTATTTATAGAATCAAATCCGTGATTAGGAATCCGATTATCACTGCTAAAAGAAGCCAGATATTCAGAAGTTTGCCCTAATACTTTGGAGAGACGTTCTTTTGCTGGTATTGGCTGAATAGCTATAGCACCTATCTTTCCCAGTTCAGTACTACACCGGTCTGACAGTTGTTGCAATACCATTGGGAACTCTAAATCTTGTAAGGTTTTTTTATCTATTGTTTGCATTATTAGAAATTGCAGATTGTCAAAGGTATGGAATAGGGGTGATTTTGAAAATTCCTAATTCATAGAGCAAAAATAAGCTGACGCGAAAGAATAACGATGTAAATAAGTCTGGGTAAAATGTGTGCTGATTTTAACTTTTAGGACAATAATCCTCTATAAACATATGTTTAGTAACTATAGAACAACGTTTTAAATATAGTTCTAAGGATTAAAGCTGTTTTATATGAGAAGATATTACAATAGTTCTGTCTTACTGTTTCTAATTATAGTTAGCTGCAGTACAACCAGGAATGTTGACATACAGACCATGGAGCCTGCACCTGTTTCCCTTTCAAATAATATTAAAAGAGTTGGAATTATAGGTGGGGAGTTACATTTAAAGGAAAATAATGAGCAAACCGCACTAAACCAGCTTATTTCCAGAGAGAATCAAGAACTTGCTTTAAAAGCAAGGAAAGCGGCAATTAATGGGTTATTTAATGAACTTGCCGGTGACAAAAGATTTGATACCATAATATTGCTGGAAGATATTGTACAAAATAAGGAAGATATCAATATTTATGGGAACTACTTAGACTGGAACACGGTTGAATCTTTATGCCAGAAATATAAGGTTGATGCCATTTTTTCAATGGCTTACTATGATTCAGATACCAGGGTTTCTTTAAAGAAAACCACAATGGAGCAACTAAATCTGCTGCGTGTTAAAGAAAAAGTCGCGGCGCACCAGATTACGCTCGAAACCTTGATTGAAAACGGTTGGCGGATTTATGACCCCTCCAGTAAACTTCTAATTGATGAATTTACTTTTAACAATCAGATTGTTTCAACTGCAAAAGGGCTTGACCCTTATGAAGCCCTGCAGGCAATTGAAGACAGAACAGAAAGTATAATAGAGCAGAGCAAACAGACAGGCAGTTCCTACGGTGCCAGATTACAACCCTCTGAGCATAGTATTACCAGAGATTATTATGTTCGCGGCACACCAGGTTTTGAACAGGCAGAAATCTATACTTTATCTGGTGATTGGAAAGCAGCAGCAGACTTATGGAAAAAGGAAACAGAAAATCATGATCCAAAAATAAGTAGCAAAGCCTGCTATAACCTAGCGGTTTTAAATGAGCGTAACAATAATTTGATAATGGCAATGGACTGGGCAACCAGGGCTTATTCTCAATACCAGACAAAGAAAATTGCGGAGTATATAGAAGCTTTAAAATACCGTCAGCAACAAAATGAGTTAATACTTTTACAACAAATGGAACCACTTTCATCCAAATAGCTTTCAAAACCTTTTAAATTTAAATTTTCATTTGGTAAAGTGTCTGATATTGGTTTAATTTTATCACCGATAGTAAGCCTTTTATTAAATGAACGTTTCCATTCATCCAAGCTGGCGGAGTCAGCTTCATTCTGAATTCCAACAACCTTATTTTGATTCACTGGCACAGTTTGTTAGAGATGAATATGCCTTAACTACCTGTTATCCAAAAGGAAATAAAATTTTTGCAGCCTTTGATCACTCAAATTTTGAAGCGACTAAAGTGGTTATCATTGGACAGGATCCTTACCACGGGCCTAACCAGGCCAATGGTCTCTGTTTTTCGGTAAAAGATGGAGTCCTGCACCCGCCGTCACTAATAAATATATTTAAGGAATTAGAAGCAGACATAGGTAAACCATATCCAAAAAGTGGTAACCTGGAACACTGGGCAGACCAGGGCGTATTGTTATTGAATGCTACACTAACTGTGAGAGCACACAGTGCAGGAAGTCATCAAAATAAGGGATGGGAAGTTTTTACTGATGCCGTTATCCGGAAGCTTTCGGCCGAAAAGGAAGGATTAGTATTTTTGTTATGGGGGGGGGTTGCTAAAAAGAAGATTGCATTGATAGATACTTCAAAACACCATATTTTTACCTCTGGACATCCCTCTCCTTTAAGTGCGAACAGAGGTCTGTGGTTTGGGAACAAGCATTTCAGTAAAACAAATGAATTATTAAAGAAGATGAGTAAAGGGCCTATAAATTGGTGATCAGTTTATCAATTTCAAGTTTGTGTCTTACTAATTCTAGTTTAAACAGATAGTCCTGCACATTCTCAATTGATTCCCAACTTATCTGTGACTGACTCCATTGGGTCATTCTTAACCATTCGCGTACATCTTCTAACTGTTGCCCATACTTATTCGATATTGTCCGGTCAATACTTGGAATAAGTTTAAATTCTGATGTGAAGAGATTAATGACTTCTAAAATATGGTGAAGAGTTCTTTTATGCTTCATAATAAATGAATCTGTGGCAGCGATAACAAAGCATGGCCATGGAGTAGGGCAGTCTTCTAATCTTCTAAATATCCCTGAATCAACAATGGGTTTTGTTGTAAAATGCTCCCACATAAAATAATCTGCTGTGCCCTCTTTTAGGGCTTCTATTGCCCCATCCAGGGTATGAACTATCTTAAAAATCAGAGAAGATGTTTCCCAATCCTGTTTTTGGGCATTAACAAAAGACATTAAGTGACTACCGCTTCCAAATCTGGAGATGGCCACAGTTGTGTTTTCCAAATCTGCCAAAGTCTGGTAACTGCTGTTGGCCGCGACATGTATTCCCCACTGAAGTGGTGTTGCAATATATTCTTGTACTATTTTTACGGGATTACCTTCTGTAATGCTTTTCACAACACCTTCTGTAAGAATAATGGCTAAATCAGCTTCCCCATCCTGTAACAGCGCATTCATTTTCCCTGTGCCTTCCGGAACATCTGTCCATACCAGCTCAATTCCTCTTGCTTTAAACGCACCTTCTTCTATGGCCATTAGCCAGGGAAAATTAAAGTGTTCTGGTACGCCTACGATCTTTACAGTTTTCAATGGGAAGTAAGTTTTTCAAGCGTATACTTAATAAGGGAATCAATAGTTTTCACCGGATCCTTGGAAAATTGGCCTGTACTTCTATTAGCTAATACGCAGTTCATGGATGCTGCTCTGTGCCCCATTAATTTTGCAAGCCCATAAATTGCGGATGTTTCCATTTCTAGATTAGTAATTCTCATTCCATTGTATTCAAAAGAACTTAATTTGGAATTTAGGTCATTATCCTCCAACAGCAAACGCAGTCTTCTCCCCTGGGGTCCATAGAAGCCAACGTTAGTACCCGTGAAACCTAAAATAACGCTGTCTGAACGTAGTTTTTCTGTTAATTGTAGATCTGATTCCACCACATAGGGAATAGACTTAAAAACAGACCAAGCCGTATGATCTATAAAAGCAAGTTGCATTTCAGGGTATTGAATATGTTCACTCTCATAGAAATGAAGCACATTATCAAAACCAATGGCATATTCACTTAGTAAGAACGAATCTGTTTCTATATTTGGTTGAATACCGCCCGATGTGCCAATTCTGATTATGTCCAGACTAGTTTTGTCTTTTTTAATTGTTCTTGTCTCAAAATCAATATTTACTAAGGCATCGAGCTCATTCATGACAATATCAATATTGTCTGCTCCTATACCGGTAGACACAACTGAAATTCTGGTTCCGTTAAGCATGCCCGTATGTGTGATAAATTCCCTTTTACCCTTCTTCAGCTCAATGGTGTCAAAATATTTAGAAACTAGAGGAACTCTATTCTGATCTCCCACAACAATAACGGTCTGGGCTAGGTCTTCGGGTAGTAAATTAAGATGATATATGCTGTTATCAGCATTTAGAATGAGTTCGGATGCACTCAGTTGCATACTACAGTTTTAAAATTCTGTCGGACTCTGTGTTGTATAAGAAGTTATATTTTAAAGCACCTCCAAGGTAATCTTCGTTGTCCCGTATTTGGGAATAATAATTGGTTTTTCCTTCGAGAATTTCTTTTCCTTTCTTGCTTAAACGTACTGGATTAAAAGAGGAAAACAGCGGCCTTAGGTTTGTAATTACACGCTCATATTGGGAATCTCCAAATCCATAAAAACCTTGATTTTGTAGCAAGGAACTTAATAATGCCTTTTTAGATTTTGGTTTTTGTTGAACCGAAAATTCCAATACACGATTTTCCAATTCATTTAAACCATTTTTTATTGTCGGAAATCTTCGCAAGTGAACTTTGATTGAATCCGAGAGATAATCAAATTGATAATTATCATAATCTATAAGATTTTCCAATCGTATGGGATTATCACTGCAATACAGCTGCCAGACATAATCTGCATATTCAATATCGTTCTGAGAAAGTTTTACTTTATTCTCGTAAGAATTCAGGAGTTGTTCATCACTTAATTCATTGAGTCTGTATAGGTGACTTGTTTCATCTTCATCACCACTACAAACTAAACTTATTTCAGCATATCGCCGATGTTTCTTAAGCCAGCTTAAGACTGCCAGCATATTTATCTGACAAAAAAGGTCGTATTCAAACCAAAGTATAATCTGATCTTGCTGTTTATGATTGCAAAGGGAACGATATTCCTTTAGTGTTTTTTCAACAAACCAGGATTTACTAACCTTATAATTTTTATGAAGAAAATCGAAACGTGTTTTCCAAAAGGACTCACTACCCACATTGGTTTCAGTTTTACCCTCGCAAAGCATTTCCCGCCAGGTTATTATATCTCCCTTAAGTTTTAATGTTTTTAACTTCTGGGTGAAACTATCCCCGTTAGTAATATGCAATTGGGAACTCATTCTGTATGGGTTGTTTAGTTTATAACGTCTAAAAATAACATTTAATCGAAAAAAACAAAAACAAATTAACAGAAAAACTTATGAAAATTATTTGATAAAGTTTATTTTATTTTTTTAAGTGCATAAAAACCAGTATTTATTAACCTCCCACTCGTTTTGTTTTAAACCCCATTTCTTGAAGTAGAGCCATTATTTTGTTTCTGTAATCCCCTTGAATTATTATAGAATTGTTTTTAAATGTTCCTCCAACGCTTAATTTCTTCTTTAAATCCTGAGCTAATTTTTTAAAATCTTTTTCTGTACCCATATACCCTTCCAAAATGGTAATCGGTTTCCCTTTACGTTTTTCGTATTTACATATTATGGGCTCTACCTGAAGTTCTAGCTCCAACTTCTTTTTCGTAATATTTTCTATTTCCGGGGAAACGTGCTCCGGAAATAGGTTCTTTAATTGATCTTTTAAATCCATTTGGAGATTTTAATATTTTTTGATAAAGATTACAAAATATTAACTTATTATCATTATAAAAATTTGAAATATAATTAGTTATATATTATTAATTAAAGTACTAAATCATTTTTTAATTAACCCGAGTTCAATTAGTCGTTCATTTAAAAACTCCCCTGCTGTAATATCCTCAAACCGCTTCGGATGCTCTTTATCAATACAATTTTCAAGGCAATTAAGTGGCATACCACTTATAGGGTGCATGAAAAAAGGAATTGAATATCTGGAGGTACCCCATAATTCACGCGGTGGGTTGATAACCCTGTGAACCGTTGATTTTAATTTTTCATTGGATAAACGGGAAAGCATGTCACCAACATTGATCATTAATTGATCTGGACTGGCTATTGCATCTACCCATTCTCCCTTATGATTTTGAACCTGAAGGCCTCTGCCATGAGCACCCATTAATAGGGTAATAAGATTAATATCTCCATGAGCAGCTGCTCTTACCGCATTTTTAGGCTCATTCATAATCGGGGGATAGTGAATTGGTCTTAAAATAGAATTACCATTTTTAATATATTCATCAAAGTAAGTTTCAGACAGATCCAGATGAAGAGCCAATGCTCTCAGGACATACTTGGCGGTCTTCTCCAACATCTTATAAGTTTCTTCACCAACTGTATTGAACTCTGGTAACTCTTTAACGGTCACATTTTCATAATATTCAGCTTCCAATGCTGGGTCATCCTCAACAAACTGGCCAAAATGCCAAAACTCTTTTAAGTCTCCTTCTTTTCTTCCTTTGGCATGTTCTTTCCCAAATGAGGTATAGCCTCTTTGCCCGCCAATACCCTCTATTTGATAAGAATCTTTTACGTCCCCGGGTAAATTAAAGAACTTTTTAACTTCACCATACAAATCCTTAACCAGGTTGTCAGAAAGAAAATGACCACTCAGTGCCACAAAGCCAATATTTTCAAAAGCATTGCCAATTTCTTTTATGAATTTTTCTTTTCGCTGAGGATCACCACTTGTATAATCTCTTAAGTCTACACTGGGTATACTGCTCATTGCTATGGTTTTTTAGTAATTCCAAAGTTAATAAATATTAAGTGCAAATATGCGTCTCATTTCTACTGTTTTATTGAGGGCAATTTTGTTACATTTATACCCAAAATACGCGTTCAATCTATTCATTGAAATATGCAATATTTAAGCAAGGGAATTAGCAAGGGAAAGCTGCTGGAGCTCTACCGGGCTATGCTGAAGCCAAGGATGATCGAAGAAAAAATGCTAATTCTCTTACGACAGGGAAAGATTTCTAAATGGTTTAGTGGAATCGGTCAGGAAGCTATTTCGACAGGTGTCACCAGTGCTTTAAATGAAGATGAATATATTCTTCCAATGCACAGAAACCTTGGTGTTTTTACCACGCGAGGGATACCTTTATTTCGATTATTTGCACAATGGCAGGGTAAATCCAGTGGATTTACCAATGGTCGTGATCGAAGTTTTCACTTTGGAACGCAGGAGTACAACATAATTGGGATGATTTCTCATCTGGGACCACAATTAGGGGTGGCAGACGGCATTGCCTTGGCTGATCTTCTAAAAAAGAGACAAAAAGTAACGGCTGTTTTTACCGGTGAAGGAGCTACCAGTGAAGGAGACTTCCACGAGGCTCTTAATGTCGCCGCTGTTTGGGATTTGCCGGTATTATTTTGTGTTGAAAACAATGGATATGGACTTTCAACGCCAATTTCAGAGCAATTTAAGTGTGAACATATAGCAGATAAAGGTAAGGGCTACGGAATGGAAGCCCATATTATTAACGGGAATAATATTCTTGAAGTTTATAGCAAGGTTAATGAGCTATGTAAAAGTATCCGGAAAGAGCCAAGACCTGTTTTATTGGAGTTCAAAACATTTAGAATGCGAGGACATGAAGAGGCTAGTGGCACTAAATATGTTCCAAAGAAACTGTTGGAGCAGTGGGCAGCCAAGGATCCTGTAGAAAATTATGTGGAGTATCTGCATGCCCAGGGGATTCTATCTGAGGAAATGGAAGTTGAATTCAAAAAGGAGATTATTCACGAAATAGATGATAATCTCAAGCTTGCTTTTGCAGAAGAACAAGTTCAGTTAAATGAAAGTAAAGAGTTAAATGATGTTTATAAAGAGTTTAAATATCAGGAAACTAAACCAAATAATGAATGGCATAATATACGGCTGGTTGATGCCATTTCCGAGGGTTTAAAGCAATCTATGGAAAAGCATGAGGATTTGGTGATACTAGGTCAGGACATTGCCGGTTATGGTGGTGTTTTTAAAATAACAGAAGGATTTGTTGAAGCTTTTGGAACAGATCGCGTGAGAAATACCCCAATCTGCGAATCTGCAATTGTATCTGCGGCAATGGGGCTATCAATTAACGGAATGAAGTGCGTTATGGAAATGCAATTTGCCGACTTTGTGAGTTCAGGTTTTAATCCCATAATTAATTATCTGGCAAAAGTTCACTATCGTTGGAATGAGAATGCAGACGTTGTAATACGCATGCCATGTGGGGCAGGGGTTGGAGCAGGACCATTTCATTCCCAGACGAATGAGGCCTGGTTTACAAAAACTCCTGGGCTTAAGGTGGTTTATCCAGCTTTCCCATATGATGCAAAAGGACTTTTAGCTACCGCTATTAACGATCCAAACCCGGTCATGTTTTTTGAACATAAAGCGCTATATCGAAGCATTTACCAAGAGGTTCCTTCGTCATATTTTACCTTGCCTTTTGGAGAAGCCGCCCTTCTAAAAGAAGGGAAAGATGTATCTATAGTCACCTTCGGAGCAGCTGTTCACTGGGCATTAGAATGCTTAGAACAAAATCCGGAAATACAAGCAGATTTATTGGATTTGCGTACGCTTCAACCCCTTGATACTTCCTCTATATTTAAATCCGTCAAAAAAACCGGCAAATTGATTATTCTTCAGGAGGATAGTTTATTTGGGGGCATTGGAAGTGATATATCTGCCCTTGTTATGGAGGAGTGTTTTGAATTTTTAGATGCTCCGGTAAAACGTGTTGGAAGCCTGGAAACTCCTGTACCATTCGCCAAATCTTTGGAAAATAATTATCTGCCTAAAGAGAGGTTTTTTAACTCTTTGATTGCGTTGTTGGAGTATTAAAATAATTATGGTTATTAAAAAAAAATAAACCTTTAGGGTTATTAAAGAAAAAAATTAAACATTTTATTGATATATTAGTGGACTCAAAAAAATTCACAAAATTCATTTTATGAAAAACACAATTTATTTGTTGCTGGTTATGCTAATAGTTTCTTGCTCTGCAACAACTACAGCTACTTCTCAGTCATCTACAATGAAGAAAAAAACGCTTAAAGGCACCTGGTCCCTGACCGATATTCGTTTTATTGGTGAAGAAGGCCTATACAAGGCTAATTTATTTGGTATTGCAGATTCTCCTTGCTTTAAAGGTGGTGAGTGGATGTTTATTCCCAATAATGGTACCGGAAGGTTCTCCATCAATGGAACCGATAGGTGCCAGGAAGGAACCCATCGTATTCTATGGTCTTTCTATGAACCCGGTGATGGGAGTACAGAACTCCAATTTAAGTTAGTGGATACGAAAAACAAACCGCTTAGCGGAGATAAAAGTGGCTATCGTATGATCATAAAAAGCTTGACTGAAACCAAGACAGTTTTTATGGTTGAGGTAGATTATAAGGGGAAACCTTTTGATGTAGAGCTGACATTAGATAAAGTTTCCAAAGATGTAACACTTTGAAATATAACCTAAATAAATAGTATTGAGATGACAAGAAAAATTACGAGTTTCCTGATAGCAGCCATGATGTTTCTTTCTTTAAACACCGGTTGTAACGCTGTAAAGAATTCCAATAAAACCCAAAGAGGTGCTGTTATCGGTGGCGCTGGTGGCGCCTTGGTTGGCGGCCTTATTGCGGGTGGTATAGGAGGAGTATTAATTGGGGCTGCTGTTGGTGGAGTTGCAGGTGGCCTTATTGGTAAGAAGATGGATAAGCAAGCCCAGAAAATTGAAACTCAAATTCCTGGAGCAGATGTTAAACGTGTAGGTGAGGGCATTCACATTATTTTTGACGATAAAAGTGGTGTCAACTTTGCGTTTGACAGTGCCGACCTAACACCTGAAGCCAAGTCCAATCTCGATAAGGTTGCTGAAATATTTATAGAATTCCCCGACACTAATTTAATGATACAGGGATATACTGATAGTGTAGGTAACGATGATTACAATTTGAAATTATCAAAGCAACGAGCAGACGTAGTTGCAAAATACATAACCGATGCAGGGGTAGCCTCCAGTAGAATGACTGTTCAGGGTTTTGGTGAGGCTGCACCTAGATTTGATAATGACACAAAAGAAGGACAAGCTGGGAACAGAAGAGTTGAAATAGGTGTTTCTGCTAATAAGCAAATGATAGACAACGCAAAGGCTCAGTCTAATTAATTGATATACACGAATCATAGTTTTAATGTTTAAACCCGACTGGCTAGTCGGGTTTTTTGTATAAAAATCCTATCTTCCAAATGTGGATAACTATGATGTTATTATAATAGGTGGTGGATTAGCCGGACTCACCGCCGCAATACAATTGGCGACTGAGCAATATAATATAATGCTTCTAGAACGCTATGAATATCCGCATCACAAAGTATGCGGAGAATATGTTTCTAATGAAGTAATGCCATATCTCGAAGATTTGGGGGTTAAACTACCCAAAACAGTTTCCATTGATACGCTGCAATTATCAACAAGAAAAGGAAAATTACTTCAAACAAAATTACCTCTTGGAGGATTTGGAATAAGCAGGTATGCTTTTGATCATGCCCTTTACAAAAAAGCTCTGTCGTCAGGAGTCTCTGTCAATTTTGAAACTGTAAAAAATGTTACATTTTTGAAAGACAGTTTTAATGTAAATACTGAAAGGGAAAATAAGTATTCAGCCAAAATAGTTATTGGTGCCTATGGAAAAAGATCGGGATTGGATAAACAATTGAATCGAAATTTTATAGGTAAAGATGCCCCATGGTTAGGGGTAAAGGCACATTATGCTCTTCCTGAATTCCCAGATAATCTGGTAGCACTTCATAATTTTGAAGGCGGGTATGGAGGCCTGTCTAAAACGGAGACCGGGGCGGTAAATTTTTGTTATCTGGCTTCCTACAAAAGTTTTCGAGCAGAAAAAAATATCGAGAGATTTAATTCGAAGGTGGTTGCAAGGAACATATTTCTAAATCAATTTCTTGAGAGAGCACGGCCACTTTTTGATGAGCCTATCAGCATTGCACAGGTGTCATTTGAACGGAAACAGCTAGTTGAGGGGCATATTTTAATGTGCGGGGATACTGCAGGTTTAATTCATCCGCTCTGCGGTAATGGAATGGCTATGGCAATTCATAGTGCTAAAATTGCATCAGAAAGGATTGACGATTATTTTAAGAATGCAGAATATGGGCGAAGCAAAATGGAAACAGATTATAAAAAGGAATGGACGAATGCCTTTAAACGAAGATTGCAAACCGGAAGGGTTTTACAATCCATTTTATTAAACCGGGGTGCTTCCAATCTGCTTATGGAAACAATTACAAAATCACCTGGTCTTATTAGATCGCTTATTAATAGTACTCATGGAAAACCGATATCAATGTGATGGATTTTCGAAATAGAAATACGGAATCAGAATTAATGGATAACCCTAATGTTGGTATTGATACACTTAGATTGGTATTTAAGGATATCAACAAGAGTAACCGAATTTTAGGTGGCAATGCAATAACCCTTGGCAAAGTTAGTGAGCTGATAAAAGAATTACCGAAGAATCAATATACGATAGTAGATATGGGTTGTGGGGATGGTGAAATGTTGAGGGAATTGGCTATATTATTTAGAAAAATAGACATTGATGTTAAATTAATAGGTCTGGATCTGAGTGAAAATGCGATCGCTATCGGCCGGGAATTATCAATAGATTTTACTGAGATTACATTTTTTAAACAAGACATTTTAGCTTTGAAGCCATCAGATTTAAACTGCGACATCCTGCTATGTACACTTACCATGCATCATTTTAGCAATGAACAAATTCCATTATTCTTGTCCAAATTCACAAAATTGGCCAAAATTGCCGTTATTATCAACGACTTACAAAGAAGTACACTTGCATATTATCTTTTTAAAGGGTTTAGTGCTATTTTTATAAAAACAAAAATTGCTAAACACGATGGTCTCATCTCTATTAAAAGTGGATTTAAGAAGCAAGACTTAATGTCTTTTTCAAAAGATTTACCTCATATAACCCATACAATTAATTGGAAATGGGCTTTTAGATATGTATGGGTGATGCAGACCGCGGGACTAAGCCAAACATATGAATAGTGTACGTATAGCCACTGTGGCTAAAGAATTGCCGCCTTACTGCAGGGAAACTAAAGATATTGTACCTTTTGTTGAGTTGTGGTTAAGCGGACAAGAAGAACGATTTAGAAGAAAGGTGGTAAAGATTTTTGAGGGCGCGGCCGTAGATAGACGGTATGGAATTATGGATATTGAAGATGTTTTTACTTCTACCAGCCTGGAGGCAAAAAACGACATCTATGTCAGGGAAGTTAAAAAATTGGGTACTAATGTGCTAAAAAAAGCGCTCATTGCAAGCAACTGGAGTCCGGTATCTCTGGATTATATAATAACGGTAAGTTGCACGGGCATAATGATTCCTTCTTTAGATGCTTATATTGTAAATGATCTTGAATTAAGGCGGGATATAATAAGGTTACCAGTTACAGAAATGGGATGTGCTGCAGGTGTTTCAGGACTTATATACGCTGCTAATTTTTTAAGAGCAAATCCTGGTAAACGAGCAGCAGTAATAGCTGTGGAAAGCCCTACGGCAACATTTCAACTCACAGATTATTCCATGGCAAATATGGTAAGTGCTGCCATATTTGGTGATGGGGCAGCCTGTGTTTTACTGTCATCCGAAGAAGACTCAGTCGGACCTGCTATTGTTGCGGAAGAAATGTATCATTTTAGAAATGCGACACATTTGATGGGTTTTGATCTTACCAATACCGGTCTTAAAATGATCTTGGACCCAGCTGTACCCAAGACCATTGGGCAACATTTTCCTGAAATTGTACATCCGTTTTTGGAAAAGAACGGTACTTCTATTGAGGATGTAGATCATTTGATTTTTCATCCGGGTGGAAAGAAGATTGTCCAGACCGTTGAAGAATTTTTCGGGCAATCAGGGAAAAACATTGACGACACCCGTGAAACTTTGCGGCTGTATGGTAATATGAGCAGCGCTACCGTACTTTATGTACTGGAAAGATACTTGAGCAAAGATATAGGAAAAGGCGAGCAGGGATTGATCCTAAGCTTTGGACCTGGATTTTCCGCACAACGTGTTTTATTGGAATGGTAGATATGAATAAATAATAATGCAGACCTTATGAAAGCAATTAATTGGGCGCTTATTCTGGGAGGTAGTAAAGGTCTTGGCCTTGCAACGGCCATTAAGCTTGCGAGGAGTGGTTATAATATCCTTGTTGTCCATCGGGATCGTAACGCTGATAAGCATGGCATAGAAAGATCCTTTAAAGAAATTAGCTCTGCCGGCGTGTTGTTTAAAAGTTTTAACCAAGATGCCATACAACAGGTAAACCGGGATGAATTAATAAGCAAAATTCGCAGCTTACTTCCTGAAGGTCATAAGATCAAGGTATTGGTTCATAGTATTGCAAAGGGTAACCTAAAACCAATGTATTCTTCAAATGAAAAAGAGCTTGGCAACCAGGATTTTCAAATCACGATTAACGCGATGGCCTTAAGTCTATATGATTGGGCGCAGGCATTAATAAAAGCAGGCCTTTTTGCAAAGGATACACGGATTATTGCATTTACTAGTGAGGGATCTTCGAAAGCTATTGCCAACTATGCTGCAGTTGGGGCTGCAAAAGCAGCTTTGGAAGCTATTTCCAGAAATATGGCGTTAGAATTTGCTACTCTGGGTATAAAAACCAATTGTATACAGGCCGGAGTGACGGACACCGAGTCGCTAAGGCAAATTCCAGGGAGTGAAAATTTGATAAAACAATCCAAATTTCGGAATCCGAATGCACGGCTTACCAGACCTGAGGACGTGGCAGATGTGGTTTATTTGTTGTGCACAGAAGAGGCAAAATGGATTAATGGAACCGTGATTAAAGTAGATGGAGGTGAAAGTTTAAGATAGATTATGGATGTTAACAAGGTTATAGAAAAGCTACCGTATACCAAACCGTTTCTATTCGTAGACAGCTTATCTCATGTTAATAGTGACGGCGCTTCAGGTAGTTTTTATTTTCACAATGATCTTGAATTTTACCAGGGTCATTTTATACAAAATCCGGTAACTCCCGGAGTTATACTTACCGAATGTTGCGCTCAAATCGGATTGGTTTGTCTGGGTATTTTCTTGCTTTCGAAAACTCCGGAAACTAACATGAATGATCTTGCAGTGGCCTTCAGCAGTTCTCAAATGGAATTCTATCTTCCGGTATTCCCGGGAGAAACAGTATATGTAAGCTCAGAAAAGCTTTACTTCAGATTCAATAAATTAAAGTGTAAGGTAAAAATGTACAATGAAGCCAAAGAGTTGGTGTGCAAAGGCGAATTGGCTGGAATGATAAAATATTCAACTCATGGAGCATAGAGTGGTGGTTACCGGTTTAGGTATTTGCGCCCCTAATGGCGTGAAACTTACTGACTTTACCAAAAGCTTGCAAAAGGGTAGTAGCGGGATAAGTTTTCAACAAGAATTGAAAGACCTCAATTTTGGATGTCAAGTTGCTGGAAAACCAAAACTTACAATAGATTATATAAATAAATACTTTACACCTTTACAACTTAAGGGTTTAAATGCAAGCGGTCTGGTTTACGGAGTTATAGCCGGTACAGATGCCTGGACTGATGCGGGTTTAAGTAAGGCTGACAAAGATGAACCTGATTGGGATAGTGGAATCATTTTTGGGACTGGTATTTTAGGGGTGGATAAATTCAGAGAATCAATTCATCTGGTAGATGCAGGAAATACGCGAAGGTTGGGAAGCACTTCCGTTATACAAACCATGGCAAGCGGCATAAGCGCATATCTGGGTGGTATATTAGGTTCCGGAAATCAGGTAACTACAAATTCATCGGCATGTACAACAGGCACGGAGGGCGTGATCATGGCATATGACCGCATACAAACAGGAAAAGCAAAACGAATATTAACTGGAAGTTGCAGCGACAGCGGCCCATATGTCTGGGGTGGTTTTGATTCTATGCGTATACTCCCTAGAAAGTACAATAATACGCCATCTACTGCCAGCAGACCTTTGAGTGCTTCAGCCTCTGGTTTTGTTCCCGGCAGTGGGGCAGGGGCATTGGTTTTAGAATCATTACAGAGTGCCCAACAAAGAGGTGCAAAAATATATGCAGAAGTTTTGGGTGGAGCTATCAACAGTGGAGGACAAAGAGGAGGTGGAAGTATGACGGCTCCTAATAGCCTGTCTGTTCGGCGGTGTATAAAAATGGCCCTAAAAAACTCTGGAATAAAAAGTAAAGATATAGAGGCCATCAACGGTCATTTAACTGCTACCGGGAAGGACCCTGTTGAAGTACTCAACTGGAGCATGGCCCTTGAACGATCAGGACTCGATTTCCCATATATAAATTCTTTTAAAGGAATTATGGGTCATGGCCTTGCAGCCGCAGGAAGTATGGAATGTGTAGCAGCAGTGTTGCAATTTAAAGAGGGACAAATTTTTGGAAATGTGAATATTCAAGACGTGCATTCCGAAATAGAAAAAATAGTAGATAAATCCCGTATTCCGGTAAAAACCATAAATTTTAAACCAAAAATAATCGCAAAAGCTAGTTTTGGCTTTGGAGATGTTAATGCTTGCGTTATTTTTAGGACCTTTAAGGATTAAATATTATGAAAGAAGAAAATTATTATCAACAATTGAAAGGTATCGTTAAACCCTATTTGCCAGAGGACGTTACAGTCGAAGATATATCACCTGACAGTCATTTTATAAATGAACTCAATATAAACTCTGCCAATCTTGTGGATATTGTTCTGGATGTCGAGGATGCATTCAACATTACGCTTGAGAATGATGACATGGACCAAATGCAGACAGTCAATGATGCCATGGTTATTATTGATAAAAAACGAAGTTCAGAATAACTATGAAATCTTTTTATTCCTGGGCCCTCAATAAATTAAGGGTAGATAGCAGGCTTATACTTACATATTGCATAGTTTATTTTTCATGGGGAATGTTGATGAACTGGTTTGGCGATGAAGTCGAAATTGCGAGGTTTACCTACTGGTGGCAGGTGATAAGCTGCTATATTCTTTATATGGTTCCAATCTCCCTATTGTTGCGCAAACTCCCTTTTCATATGCAATATGCATATGGACTAATTGCAATGGCTCTTTTAGAATTTGGAGGCTATTTCTTTAAGACTTCTTATGCCTTTCCTGATAATATTCTGGATCAAATTTTTGGTATTCGCAATTTTACATTGGGGATGGCACTTTTTTTTGCCTTATACATTCCATTGGGAAATTGGGCCGTAAATAAAATTTTTAATTTGATTTTTAAAGTAAAAGAATAGATTCAAGGCCTTTTTTAGTAATTTGATGTCTTCTGAAATGAGAAATACTAACTAAGTTCAAGTATAAGGTTTATTTCTACTTTATTTTCTTGACGACCTTTTTTTATATTGATATTAAAATCCGAACTAAAAAGGGTTGCAGCTCCTCTGAGTGTATTTCCATCTTTTTCAAAATGCCATGTTAGTGTTTTAGATATCCCTTTTATGGTAATTGTTCCACTAACCACAAGACCATTCTCATTGGAGGTAACGTTCGTACTTTTAAAAGTAATTATAGGGTACTCTTCTTCATCAAAGTATTTGCTGCTTTTTAATTGCCAGTCACGTAAAAAATTTCCTGTTTTTAAGGTGCTTACAGAAACGGATCCCTCGAATTCGGAACTCGTAAGCTCTTCTAAAATCACTCTGGATGAAGACTGAAAGCCTTCAATAGTTCCATCAACATCTTTGGAAACAAAGACAAATTCAACTCGTGCAGAAGTAATAGATTGTTGTGCGTTCAAAACCTGAAGCGATAACAAAAAGAAGATCAGGAATTTTGAATAGAATTTCATAGCATAACTCAGTTTTTAGTGTGTTACCAAAGGTAATTAAATCTCCGAAACGATTAAGTGCATATTTATCTCGATTTTCGGTCTATTAATCAGCAATATTTTCTATTACATTTCATTAAAAATCAGTACTTTGCGAAAGAGAACCATGGTAATGAAGTTAATATCTGCATCATATTTTAGAAAATATACGCTGGTTGTTTTTTTATTCGCTATAACTAGTATAGGATACTGTCAGTTGGAGAATAAAAATAGTGACAAGAACGAACTTACAGTAAAAAAGAGAACGGTCCTGGAACGCTTTGATTCAGATCTTGTGATTGCTCCTGAAGAGAGGATGAAACTAAAGATTGATCGGATTGCAGCTATACGAGAGAGGCTGGAGATTATGGATACATTAGATATCTCAGACAGAAAGAGACGCAGGTTACTAAAAGAACTCTACCGTTCCCCTTTTTCTGATGAATGGAACAAGGTTATAGCCGACATGGAGTTCGAGGAAGAAACGCACTAGTTTCTTTGTCTTTGAAGAATTCCAATGAAATAATATTCCTTAAGGGATGCAAAGGCTTAATCCAGGATTATATCAAATTAACCTTTTAAACTTTTCAAAACGGATTTTCTCTTCTTAGAGTTTACCTCAGTTATAAAAAAGTTAAGACTCTAAAAAAATAGTTAAAATTCCATTTTGTGATTTTATAGCGACCCTTTTTGTCAAAAATTTCGTACCTTTTATGAACTAATTAATAAAACGAGTACCCCCAAAATCATATTATCATGACTGCAACTGAACCCACATCAAGTGTTGCCACCGCTACAGGCAGTACTAATGCCCTATTGCGGCTGGAGCGCAACAACCAAAGTTTACTATCATTGGAGGAAAAATTAAAATCGTATGTCTGTGAGCCTAAAACTCTTACCCTTTATGATAGAATGGAATCGCTAAAACAAAGTCTGGCCAATTTAAAAAATTCAAACCTTGAGATTATAAAAGCGTTGAAAGATCATTCACTCGTTTTTGAAAATGCAAAAGAGTGTATTAGTGAACAATTAGAAAACTATAGATCTCTGGAACTAAAAGTGCTGGAATATATTGGCATGGCCAAATTACACTGTTAAAGTTAAAAGCCAATTTTAGTTATCTTCAGTGACCTCTTCCTTCTGGGGAATTAATAAAGAAACTACGACACCACTTAAGAGCGATACAACAATTACCGCAAGGGAAACCCATTCCGGGGGGTGAAA
>CAZHWD010000145.1:0-4110 GCA_964536335.1 uncultured Eudoraea sp.
TCCTATAAACAATATTTTTTTTGATTGCCTGTTGTCTTTCCCGAAGGTATCGCTTATCATTTTTAGGGATTTATAAGCCACTGAAGTGGTACCATCCCTAAATTCAGTTTCATTACTTATTCTTTTATGGCTTTTAAAAACAGTTTGCATTGCCCGCTCCAATATTGATCCTTGTAATTGGTTTGCTATTGATAATTGATGTGCTTTTCTGATCTGATGGATAATTTCTGCATCCCCCAATATCGAAGAAGACAGACCTGATGAAACTTCTAACAAATGCCTTGCCGTATCTTCGGTACAATTACTGAGATCAAATAAATTTTTATCAATGCTAAAATTCCGCCCTTTATACTTAACCAAAAAAGTCAGAAGTTCTAAAGTGGTTGTTTCTGCAGATTCAATATAAAGCTCAGTCCTATTGCAAGTTGTGAGTAGAAATAACCCAACAATATCCGGAAAAGTATTTCGTATAAGTTCTGTTAAACTCCTCTTTTCACCATCTGAAATATGATATTCCTCTCTTTTAGAAACAGAAGCTGTTTTGTGCGAAATACTTATAAAACGTAAAGTCTTACTCATAATAAAGGATTCATCTTTAAACTTAATATTTGCCATAAATAGTATCTATGTCGTTGGTTCCAAGGTGGTCAAATGATTAATTTGATACCTAAGTTATTCGGGCCCTATTCCGCGAGTGTTCTCATATAGTTCACGATAAGCCATCTGTCTTCATCGTCGGGCATCTTTTTTGTGTATTCGGGCATATCGTCCCTGCCAAAACTGGATTTGTAAAATAATTCTCCATCGGTTTGTGCCTGGTATTCGGCGGATGAAAAATCTCCTAAATCACCTTCCTGATCTTTTGCTTTAGGCCCATCGCCATATCCTTCCTTACCATGACAGGATTTACAGTGCTTACTGTATAAAGATTTTCCAATAGCCTTATCTACGGATGGATCTGTCGGGTTTTTCATTGATACATATTCTGCGGGTACTACCCATTTATCTTGGACAGTTGTAGTGAAGGAATAGAACGCAAAGGAGACAATACCTATGAAAAAAATAAATTTAAGTGTTTTCATTTTTTTTAATTTTAATTTTTAGAAATTCTGAATAAATTGGCAATTAAAAATATAAATAACCCCCATATTATTATAATTGCGGCATTTATAAATACCAATAGAAATATAGGTGTTTTATTTCTCGTAGACCACATTTTTCTTTGATCAAAAGCTGATTCATCGACTATAGGGATGCCTACCGGGGCAATTACTATGTCTTTCAGGGTACCGTATAAATCACTGTCATTAAGAACCACTTCAATTGTTAAATTCCCATCAACACCAGGTATTCCTTCTTCCACAGGAACAAGAATAGTGCCGTTTTCATCCGTAAAATTAAATTCTTCACCAATTCTTAGCGGGTTAAATAATCTTTGTACCTGAACATCCAGTGATTCCCCAACCAGGGCACTGTCAGAAGCGGTTTCCCTAAGCGTGGCGGTTATATAATTTATACTGTCTTTTGTAATAAGATCTGCCTCAATCTGTGCATCTTTAAAACTGGTGCTTTTTGAAGCTTTTTTAAATGAATCATTTCCTTTAAATGATATTCCAAGGTTATATGTAAGGGTAGAGTCGGCTTTTAACTCAATTGGTTTATTTAGTACAAATCTACTTTCACCTTTCATATTGGTTGTCGTATTTCCTAATACAATTTCTTCACCTTCAACCTCATTATATACTTCGATTTCAATGTTTTGTACCGGTAGGGTCTCATCTTCAATTTTGGCTGTAGCTTTAATGTTAAGGTAGGCATCTCCCTCCATTATTTTAACATAATCAGACCTCAATCGTACCCTATATTTTTCTTCATTTTGGGAAAACAAATTTTGTGACCCAATGCAGAGGATCAATACACCCATCCAGGCTAAAAAAGTACCCCCGTATGTTTTTTGATGTTTCATGAATCCTCCTTGTTATTTGTTTTAACCAGTCCTTTTTCTTCGGCAATTCGTTGTATAGGGATCACAGGTAGAAAACGTACGAATAAAGTAATCATTAATAGGGCCATTGCCAGGGTAGCAGCGGTTATTAACCATTCGTGCATACTTGGAAAATAGTGATGCCATGATTCAGGAACGCCTTCAATAGGTAAAAAAGGATGCAAAAGGGTAGGAGTTACAATAATATATCGTTTCCACCAGGACCCTATAACAACCATAAGCCCCACAATAAACATAGGTAACGGTCTCCTACCTTTTTTGAACAATAAAATGACGATCGGCAAAATCAATCCTACTATCTGTGAAAACCAAAATAATCCTGCATATTCGCCGAAGACTAACGCATTTAAATGAATCTCTTCTTCTACAGCAGAGGTAAATATGGGAATCAAGTATTCATTGACATTGAAGTAGAGGTAAACCAGGCAGGTCAGAGCTAAAAATTGGCCCATTTTATCAAAATGATAATCTGTGATATAATGGTCAAGGTTTCTTACCCATCTGATAATATAAACAACTGTAATAAGTACCCCCAGACCTGCTACAAAAGCTCCTGAAATAAAATAGGCCCCCATATTGGTACTATCCCATCCTATTCTGTATGTTGTGGAAAATAGCCATGCATCAATGGTCTGCAACAAAATCCCAACGGGTATGATCATTATAGCAATGATTTTAATCGATTTCGCCTGAATGGCTTTTTGGATTTTGCTACCCGTCCAATTCAATGACATTTTACCGTACCATTTGCCTAAAGTTGGTTTGGTTTTTATAAAGTGCTTCTTCAGGATTGCCAAATCTGGTAATAATGGAAAATACAATAACAAGAAACTTAATACAATGGAGGTAGGTATTATGATGACATCCCATGTGATAGGTGACTGCAATCTTGCATAAATAAATAGATTTAACAATCTATCCGGCCTCGCCATATCAATCATTATTGTAAAGCCTGCCATCACAATAGCAGCCAATGAAATAATTTCCGCAATTCTAACAAGTGGCGTTCTCCAAGAATTATTAGTCAATCTTAATACGGCAACAGTTGCAGATCCCACAAAGCTGGTGGCTACAAAAAAAACAAAATTGGAGATATAAATGCCCCAAAGGGCATAATCCCTCATGTTGGTAACTACTTGCCCCTTGTTTACCTGATCTATATAGGCGATGAGCCCAATAATAATGATTACTACCAAAACGAAAGTCCAGATTGTACCGCGCTTACCAAATTTTCTCGGTGCTAAATCTTCAATCAGCTTATCATACTTAATCATTGTCCTTCAGGTTTTTCAACAGATTGAAATTCATTATAGTCTTCCATGCCATCTTCAAACTCAACTAATCTATCTACCGGTGGCAAGTAATATACACTTGGTGCAGTACCCAGTTCCTCCAACAATCGATAACCCGCCTTATCTTTTAATAATTTATTCAATCTCAAAGTTTCCTCTCCATTAGTAACGGTATCTTCATATTTGTCTCCGAAATAGAAAACACCATTGGGACAAGCCGTTACACAATGAGGCAATTCATTGTTTTTAATAGTGTGAGGGCAGAAATCACATTTATCTACAGTACCCTTATAGCTTGGCATGCCGGCATAATCAGGGGAAGGATGTTCACCCCCCAGATGGATTCTAATTTCACTCATTTCACCCTGTTTAGGTTCTTCCCAGTTAAAGACCCTTATGGAGTAAGGACATGCCGCCATGCAGAAACGACAGCCAATGCAGCGTTCATTGTCAATTAATACGAGTCCATCTCTTCTTTTAAAGGTAGCATCTACCGGGCAGACGGTTACACAGGCAGGTTGATCGCAATGCATGCAGGTCCTCGGCATCCAGTATGGTGCAGTGTCCTTTGACTCCTGCATTTTGTGGACTTTTATCCATGCGTTTTCACCTGTAATATAATGGTGTTTATTACAGGCACTTACACATTTTAAAGCATTTTTGCATTTGGCCAGGTCTATGACCATCACAAACTTTCTGTTAGGAAAACCTTCCCTTACATTGTATTTTTTATCGTGGTCTTCAGCATGCTGTACCTCCATGACTTCAGATGAATCTACCTCTATAAGTGTACCATCAACAGTCATTAATTCC
>CAZHWD010000146.1:0-1929 GCA_964536335.1 uncultured Eudoraea sp.
CCGCTCTTGTGTCGATTTTATATGTCGATAATTAATGCCAAAGGAGTAATAGAATACCAGCCCAAAAATGGGAAACAGAACAACCATTAAAAAATAGGCCAATGCTTTGGAGGTAGAGTGCGTGTCAAGCAAAATGCGAACAATAGTATAAACCAGAACTAAAACGTAAATTGCAATTAATAAGTAGGAAATTGGCGAAGCAGGCATGCTTAAGTTAGTTAGCACTTTAAAACTACTATTTTTGGATTATATAATAGCACCAATCGTCATAAATTTAAATTATCATTGATCAGAGTGAATTTTTTATTTTGCTTGCCTACAACGTGTTTGCGTATGGTTGTTGCGAATTTCAGCTGAGCGCTTTTGTGTTCAGATGAGCCGCTTTTGTTGCCCCTAGCTCCAGCGTAGAAGAATGTGGCGAAAATTCGCAGTGAGGAAAAAGCGCGATGCTGGCATCACAAATATTTCCGTTTAGGAAAGATACAAATTGTAAGATAAATTCTTCCTCTTAACGGACTAAACGCAATGAACTATACACGGTGTTGCCATTACGTTGTTTTTTGCTAATTATTCATTCATTTAATTGTAAGATAAATCCTTTTTCTTGAGGTTTTATTGATAAATCCTGAGGTAATCTATTTCCATAGAACTTTCAATGAATTTTGGGTCAATATCAGGTTCTATTGCTATATTCAATATTATATAATAATCAGAATCATATGGCCAGGTCTTAGAATTTTTATTAGATGGTCCATATTCAAAATGTTTTACTCCATCAACGCTAAAAACAAGTTTCTCTTCAGACCATACAAGAGTATATATGTGAAATTTATTTGATGCATTCTCTACATTTTGACCACCAAGATTTAGAACCTTGTATCCATAACTTGATGCGTTATGTACAGCACTTGAGGCATAATTTTGGTTCTTTCCCCAATGTTCGAGAATATCCATCTCACCACATGTTGGCCATTTCACAGTTCCAAACCCTTGATTATCCCAGTAGGCACCATCTTCATTTATATTTTTATTCAACATCCATATAGCTGGCCAAGTACCTATACCTTCAGGTAATTTTGCCTTAACCTCTATCCGTCCATAGGTGAAAGCAAATTTTGAATTTAATCTGGCAGATGTGTACTGTTTTAATTCACCCTGATCATCAAATATTTCTTTTTTTGCAACTATGTTCAAAAATCCATTCTTTACATAGGAATTGTCTTCCCGATCAGTGTAATGTTGAATCAATCCACCCCACCAACTGCCTCCTGGTGGAAGCTGCGTTTGATGGAACCATTTCTCGGAGTTAATTACGCCATTACCATTAAATTCGTCTGACCACACTAAAGTATTAAATTCGGAACCTTGAGTAATTGTTCCATTACTCTCGGAATCATCCTGAGTGGATACAGTCCCATTAAAAAATAGATATGAAAAGAGTATTAACCCCAAAGCAATTAGAATATATATTATTGTTTGTTTTTTCATTATTAGATTCAGATTTATTGTTTTTAAGTGTTTTTCGCAATGAATGGCAACGGATTTGTGTATGGTTTCGTTGCGTGAAAATCCGCGAGGATTTTCAGATTAAGAAAACAAGATAGTAAAAGTGCGAGGAATTTCCGGCAGGAAATTCAGACCTGCCTGCCTGCCTGCCGGCAGGAGCAATGAATTATACACACTGTTGGTGGTTCGTTTTATTTTTTTTAAGTTTCGTTCTTTAATTTCTTATTGCCCGAAAATGCATAAAAAAGGAAACTGCCTATTACCAAGGCGACCAAACCAATTACAGCAGCATAAGGTTTAATATCAGGAATTAGTGAGGATACAAAATCTTGAAAACTTTTTTGACCCATGAAAATAAAGATTATAGCAGCTATTACGGCTAAGTAACCAAAAAATTTAACTACACCAGGATATTTTGATTCT
>CAZHWD010000147.1:0-8867 GCA_964536335.1 uncultured Eudoraea sp.
CAAAAGGTTAGTCCGAACTCCATTCGTAACAGGGTTAAAAAATTCGTAAGACACCTCAAAAAGTGCTATTGCAAAGATAATTTTAAACAACGGTCCTATTATGGCAGCTCCAATGCCCATGGCACCACTGGCGAACAAATCCTTCCAGTTATATAATTTTTCGTCTCCATGTGTTTTGCTATATATAAGTTCAAAAATAATTAGAACAATGAAGCAGGGGATACCGTAAATCAGGGGGTTAGTAAAATCCATACATTTGTTGCAGTTTTCTTTTTATTGTTGCAAGTTTTTGTAATTATAGCCAAAACAAATACAATTCACAAGTTAAAATTAGTATCATTATAATTATAACATATGAATACTTTAAATATTGCTAAAAAAGCTTTGTTTGTCCATCGTCATCTTCCTTATTAAGACTGTCTTTGATATTTGCTTGATTATTTTTTTGTTTTAATTTTTTATTTAAGCCTTTAGTCTCAGGAACTAAATTTTCTTCATCCACCACCTCAATATCCAGAGTGTCATGAACTTCCGGTACTTCGTATGGCAAGGGATCCAACGCATTTATCTCGAGGACTTTTTCCTTGGTTAGTCGATTTCCCATGGCAGAACTGCCTTTAACACTAATAAACTCCTCTATATTGATTGTAAGATTGTCCATACGTTCCTCGCCACGTTTTTTGGAAAACACTAATTCCGCCATAGGCCGATAATCTGTAAATACTTTTTCGAGATAGGATTTTGAGTGGTCTGTAATAACTTTTTCTTCTTTATCCCAGTTATCAACAAGAAATCGTTTTAGGTAAAACAATTCCTTTTCTCCTTCCCAGTATATTACAGATATAGGTTTATTGGGGATCCATTTTTCCAATACAATTATATCGTCATCAAAACGCATGGTTAACTCCGGAATAACCACTTTAAGCATCCCTTTTTGATTAACTATTAGAAGTCGGTCTTCATTGGTAAACTCACCTAAGAGTTCGCCACGGTTATCCACATTCAGCCGCTGAACCGTATCGTCAAACCAAATCTTTCGAGGTTTAAGCGTGGAAAGTCCTTTTTCTTTAAGTTCCACTCTTTTTACCGAATATTTAGTTACAATATTCCCTTTTGAGGCACGACCCTTTATCATCACATCTGCAAAATCCAGGTCCCACTTTAATTTCTTTATGTTGCCGGCTTGCCTGAGCAAAACCGTAACTACTTCTGCTTCACCATTTGGGTTTGCAGAAAAATAACTAATATCAGAACTATTTTTACCAGCTGTTAGATCGTAAAGTTTATCACGTGTAATTCCGGTAACGTTAAAGCGCTTGACATAACTAGATCCTCCTCTTCCATTCTTATAAATCATATTATAGGTTGTGCGCTGGTCCTTTTTCTTAAACACGGCTACGTGAATTATGTTTTTACCAATAAATATTTTTGAATCTACCTTCGTAATCATCATATGACCACTTTTGGTAAATACGATGATATCATCTATATCACTGCAATCTGTTACATACTCATCGCGCCTTAACGAAGTTCCAATAAAACCCTCCTCTCTGTTCACATAAAGCTTAGTGTTTCTTATAACCACTTTTGTTGCCTCAATATCATCAAATATTCTAATTTCAGATTTGCGCTTTCTGCCTTTACCGTATTTACTTTTTAATTCCTTAAAATACGAAATAGCGAAATCTACCAAATTAGCCAGGTGACCTTTAGTTTGAGCAATTTTATCTTCCAGACTTTCAATATACTGTTGTGCTTTATCTAAATCAAATTTGGATATTCTTTTAATCCTGATTTCCGTAAGCCTTATAATATCTTCTTCCGTCACTCCTCTTTTGAGGTGTTTAATATGCGGCTTTAGTCCTTTATCTATAGCGCTAATAACTCCTTTCCAGGTTACTTCTTCTTCTATATCCCTATAGATCCGGTTTTCTATAAATATTCGTTCCAGGGACGCAAAATGCCATTGTTCCTGTAGTTCAGATAACTGTATCTCCAATTCGGTCTTAAGCATTGCTACCGTGTTGTCTGTAGAACGTTGAAGCATTTCTGTGACCCCTATAAATAAGGGTTTATTTTCTTCTATAATACAGCTCAAAGGAGAAATTGAAGATTCGCAGGAAGTAAACGCGTAAAGGGCATCGATGGTCTTATCTGGTGAAATACCTCCCGGCAGATGTATCAGTATCTCAACCTGTGCTGCCGTATTATCTTCAATCTTCTTTATTTTAATCTTCCCTTTATCATTGGCTTTAAGGATTGAATCTATTAATGAAGAAGTATTTGTGCCATATGGTATTTCATTAATAACCAGTGTATTTTTATCAAGTTGTGAAATTTTAGCTCTTACCCTTACTTTGCCTCCCCTTAATCCATCATTGTAGTTGGTTACATCAATAATTCCAGCGGTAGGAAAATCAGGAAACAATTTAAAGCGTTGACCTTTTAAATGCTTAATAGATCCGTCAATAATCTCGTTAAAATTATGAGGCAGAATCTTAGTAGACAAGCCAACGGCAATACCTTCTGCTCCCTGAGCCAGCAATAAGGGAAATTTAACAGGAAGATTTACAGGTTCTTTCTTTCTGCCATCATAAGATGACTGCCAATCGGTAATTTTTGGGCTAAAGACTACCTCCAATGCAAATTTGGATAGTCTGGCTTCAATATAGCGGGATGCTGCGGCCCCATCTCCCGTTAAAATATTACCCCAATTCCCTTGAGTGTCAATAAGTAGTTCTTTCTGGCCTATCTGTACCATCGCATCGGCTATACTTGCATCGCCATGAGGGTGATATTGCATAGTATGGCCAACTACATTAGCAACCTTATTATACCTGCCATCATCCAACTCCTTGAGTGCATGCATAATTCTGCGCTGTACGGGCTTAAAACCGTCTTCAATTGCAGGTACTGCCCTTTCTAAAATCACATAAGAAGCATAATCTAAAAACCAATCCTTATACATGCCCGTAACCCGGGTAAGTGCCTCCTGGTCACTACCATGGTTTTCTTCATGCGCTTCATTTACTTCGTCATTCTCCTCCATTAAGAAAGATTAGTATTAATCTAATTTATAGTTAATTATTTTCTATTAAGTCAACTTCAACTTTAAGGTTTTTAATAATAAATTCCTGACGATCCGGAGTATTTTTTCCCATATAAAATTTTAAAAGTTCTTCAATAGATAATGCCTTATCGAGCATAACTGGCTCTAAACGTATGTCATCTCCAATAAAGTGTTTAAACTCATCCGGCGAAATTTCACCCAGTCCTTTAAAACGTGTTATTTCCGGTTTTCCAGTCAACTTGGCCATCGCTTCATTCTTTTCGTCCTGACTGTAGCAATAAAACGTTTCTTTTTTATTTCTTACTCTGAATAAGGGTGTCTGTAAAATATATAAATGATTCTCCTTTATTAATTCAGGGAAAAATTGAAGAAAAAACGTAATAAGTAATAATCGGATATGCATGCCATCTACATCGGCATCGGTAGCTATTACAATATTATTATAACGCAAATCCTCCATAGATTCTTCTATATTCAGAGCAGCCTGAAGAAGGTTGAATTCTTCATTTTCGTACACTATCTTTTTTGACATTCCATAGGAATTCAGAGGCTTGCCACGAAGACTAAATACCGCCTGTGTATTTACATCTCTCGATTTAGTAATGGAACCTGAAGCCGAATCACCCTCTGTAATAAACAAGGTCGATTCTAAGCGTCTGTCGCTTTTCATATCTCCCAGATGCAACCTGCAATCACGTAATTTCTTGTTGTGCAGGCTTGCTTTTTTTGCTCTTTCCCGAGCTAGCTTTCGTATTCCTGAAAGTTCTTTGCGTTCTTTCTCCGCCTGGACAATCTTATATTGGATTTTTTCCGCCGCTTCTGAATTTTTATGTAGGTAATTATCGAGTTGTTTCCCTATAAAGTCATTGATGTAGGTTCTTACAGTAGGGAGGCCCCCTCCCATATCTGTCGAACCAAGCTTGGTTTTAGTCTGACTTTCAAAAACGGGCTCCATAACCTTTATAGAGATAGCAGAAATAATTGATTTTCGTATATCGGACGCATCATAATTCTTACCGTAATAGTCTCTAATTGTTTTTACTATGGCCTCTCTGAATGCAGCTTGATGAGTACCACCCTGCGTGGTGTGTTGACCGTTAACAAAGGAGTGGTATTCTTCACTATACTGGGTTTTACTATGTGTAATAGCAACTTCAATATCGTGCCCTTTTAAGTGAATTATAGGGTATAACAAATCCTCTTTGCTATTGTTATCTTCCAGCAAATCCTTAAGTCCGTTTTCAGAAAAGAATTTTTCTCCATTAAAAACAATAGTCAGTCCCCGATTGAGATATACATAATTTCTTAGCATGCGTTCTACATACTCATTTCTATATATGTATTTCTTAAATATAACCTCATCAGGGATAAATGTAATCTTCGTCCCTCTTCTCCTGGAAGTTTCTTCTAAAAGTTCTTCATTTACTAATTCACCAGTTTCAAATTCAGCAGATTTGGATTTGCCATCCCTGTTAGACTCTACTTTAAAATAAGCAGATAAGGCATTAACAGCCTTTGTTCCAACACCATTAAGACCAACAGATTTTTTAAAGGCGCGTGTATCATACTTACCACCGGTATTCATTTTAGAAACTACATCAACCACCTTGCCTAATGGTATTCCCCGGCCATAGTCCCTAACGGTTACTTTTTCACCTTGTATAGAAATGTCAATGGTTTTTCCGGCACCCATGACAAATTCATCAATACAATTGTCTATAGTTTCTTTTAGTAAGATATATATGCCGTCATCAGCAGAAGATCCATCCCCAAGTTTTCCAATATACATACCGGGACGAAGACGAATATGCTCCTTCCAGTCTAGAGATCTTATGTTATCTTCGGTATATTGTGATTCTGCCATGATATTTGGGGATTACCCTGCTAATATAAAATTTCAAGGCAGAAATCAAAATGTGCACTATAGAAAGTAATTAACAATAATACACCATGTATTGTTGATAGCGAGATTATGGTGCTATATAAAAAGACAAATCCAAAGATGTATTCTCTTAAACATTAAACCTAAAATGCATAACATCACCGTTCTTTACTACATACTCTTTTCCTTCCACACGCATTTTCCCAGCTTCTTTAACTTTTGCTTCACTTCCATAGGCAATGTAGTCGTTATAGGAAATTACCTCAGCCCGAATAAATCCTTTTTCAAAATCTGTATGGATAACTCCTGCTGCCTGGGGGCCCGTGGCACCTACTTTAATGGTCCAGGCCCTTACCTCCTTAACTCCTGCCGTAAAATAGGTTTGAAGGTGCAGTAGGGAATAAGCTGCTCGTATCATTTTAGACGAGCCCGCCTCCGTCAACCCTAAATCTTCTAAAAACATTTGTCGTTCTTCGTAAGTATCTAATTCGGTAATGTCTGCTTCTGTGCCAACAGCCAGAACAATTACCTCTGCCTGCTCATCTGCAACAGCAGCTTTTACCTGTTCTACATAATCATTTCCTGAGACTGCAAATGCCTCATCAACATTACAGATATAAAGAACAGGTTTGTCTGTAATAAACTGCAGGGGATTAATAAAATCCTTTCGGTCGTCATCATCAAAAGTTAAGGCCCGCACAGATCTTCCAGCCTCTAAACCCTCTTTTACAATCTGCAGGACAGCGGCCTCTTTTTGAGCCTCTTTATTCCCTGTTCTGGCCGCTCTAGTTACCTTGTCTAACTTCTTTTCAACGGTTTCCAGATCTTTTAGCTGTAATTCCATGTCTATAGTCTCTTTATCCCTGATAGGATCTATAGAGCCATCCACATGAACTACATTATCATTGTCAAAACAGCGTAAAACATGTAAAATAGCATCGGTTTCCCTTATATTACCTAAAAATTGATTTCCTAAACCTTCTCCTTTACTGGCTCCTTTTACCAGGCCGGCAATGTCTACAATTTCTACTGTAGCGGGAATAACCCTTTCAGGATTTACCAATTTTTCCAATTTTTCTAGCCTTTGATCAGGTACGTTAACCACCCCAATATTTGGCTCAATTGTGCAAAATGGAAAATTTGCACTTTGGGCCTTTGCATTGGATAAACAATTAAAAAGAGTTGACTTGCCAACATTAGGGAGTCCTACAATACCTGCTTTCATCTATTATATCTTAGAAACATCCAGATAAGCTAAAACCAGCTTACGATATTTTGGGTGCAAATATAGTTTTTACCTGTATATTTAGAATCATTTAAACTGCTATTATGAAGAAAATTACCCTTCAGGGAATTTTGTATGATGAGAAGTCGTCTTTTTTAAAAGGTCCTGCCCTGGCACCACCAAAAATTAGAAGTCTTTATAATAGTCCGTCTACTAATTACTTTGCCGAAAACGGCTTGGAAATATTACCTGCAAGTTTTGATGACAAGGGAGATTTTAAAGTTAGTACCTATTTTGACATTGAAAAATTTACCTATGAAAATATTAAGAGCAATAAGCACTTGTTGACTTTAGGAGGTGATCATTCAATTACTTATCCTGTTATAAAGGCTTTCAATAAAGTTCATGGAACTAAAGATTTGATTCATATCGATGCTCATGCCGACCTATGTGACACATTTGAGGGAGATAAATACTCTCACGCTTGCCCATTTGCAAGAATCATGGAGGAAAAATTGATCAATAGATTGATACAAATTGGTATAAGGACACTTTCAAAACATCAGCGTGAACAATCAGAAAAATATGGCGTTGAAACCATTGGAATGAGACAAATACACAAATCAAGCTCTTTAGAACTTAGAAATCCGGTTTATATCTCTTTGGATATGGATGCTCTTGACCCTGCCTATGCCCCAGGTGTTTCCCATCACGAACCAGGTGGCTTGAGTACACGGCAGGTATTAAATATAATTCAGGCCATAGAAGTTCCTATTCTTGGAGCCGATATAGTTGAATACAATCCAACCCGAGATATAGATGATATTACAGGTATGGTTTGCGCAAAATTATTTAAAGAAATAGCTTCGAAAATGATCGAGAACAACCTATAGAAAACTAATCTATTCGGGGTGCATAAATCGTTGCTTGGCTAGTAGTTCATCCTCCCTCTCTACCCTATCTTCATCCGGAACACAACAGTCTACCGGACAAACGGCAGCGCATTGAGGTTCTTCATGGAATCCCATGCATTCCGTACATTTATCTGGGGCTATATAGTATATCTCATCACTTATAGGTTCCTGTACTTCTTCAGCGTTTACTGACTTTCCATCTGGTAATACAACCTCTCCTTTAAGTGAGGTTCCATCGTTATAGCGCCATTCATCTGCACCTTCATATATCGCGGTATTTGGGCATTCGGGTTCGCAGGCTCCACAGTTAATACACTCATCTGTAATAATAATAGCCATATTTTTCTTTTTCTTTTAATATGCAATATACTTGCCCTGATTGTTGCTACAATGTCGCAGCATGCATATTTTTGCGCAAAGGTAAATCCTTAAACACTATTGCACAAATATAATGGCCACACTGGAGCAGCGATTTAAAGCTTTTGTTAAACTTGGAGAATTTTTTAGAAATTTTACCAAGACTTCATCGGATAATTTAAGTTCTGTAGATAACAGCAATGAATGGAATTCAAAATTTGAGAGTGCTATTACTTTAGCCGGCCATAAAAATGGTTGGTTTACAAGAAAACAGGTGATGTTCGCCATAAGCACCTGGGCGGAAAAGCTCAACGAAAAAAACCTCAATGAATGGTTATTACCTTATCCTCTAGAGAATAATGCTCATAAAACTGTTGCTATAATAATGGCAGGAAATATTCCCCTGGTAGGTTTTCATGATTTTGTTGTTACACTTATAAGCGGGAACCGGGTTCTGACAAAATGCTCCTCCAATGATAATATACTCTTACCTTTTATTGCTAATTATTTAAAACATATTGAACCGGGGCTGGCTACTGAAATAGCGTTTAGTGAGGGAAGGTTAACCAAATTTGACGTAGTTATCGCAACTGGAAGTAATAATACGGCTCGTTATTTTGCACATTACTTTGGAAATAAACCTAATATCATACGAAAAAACAGAAATTCCATTGCCATACTTACAGGAGAGGAAACTAAAGAACAACTCAATGAGCTAGGCGAAGATATATTTCGGTATTACGGATTAGGGTGTCGAAATGTTTCCAAATTATTCGTTCCTGAGGACTATAGTTTCGATGATTTTTTTAAGAGTATAAATACTTATCAAAGTTTGATAGACAAGAATAAGTACTCGAATAATTATGATTATAATAAAGCCGTTTATTTGATGAGTGAATTTAAATTTCTGGACAATGGTTTTTTCTTACTAAAAGAAGATGTGGGGTATGCATCACCAATAGGTACGGCTTTTTACGAGAGATACGCCACGACTGAAGAATTGAGAAAAATACTTCTTAGGGATTCTGATCAGATTCAATGTATTGTTGGATGTGATATAATTGAAAATTCATTGCCGTTTGGTAAAACCCAAAAACCAGATTTATGGGACTATGCCGATGGAATGGACACTGTTGAATTCCTGTTAAAAACATAATATAATAGAAATAATCTATATTACTGATTAGTTTTTCGGGATTATTTATGACCTTTGGATTCTCAAAAAAATAAGTTAAAGATGAAAAAACATAATTTTAGTGCAGGCCCTTGTATATTGCCAACAGAAGTGATGCAAAAGGCGTCTGAAGCAGTTGTTGAATTGGATGGTATTGGTCTTTCTCTTATTGAAATTTCACATCGCAGTAAAGAATTTGTTGCTGTTATGGAAAAAGCAAGGTCTTTGGCTCTTGAACTTTTGGG
>CAZHWD010000148.1:0-1639 GCA_964536335.1 uncultured Eudoraea sp.
GCCAGTGATCAATCCAGTCGCCTTTGTCACGTTCTTTTTCCAGGCTCTCCACTAATTTTAAAAGTCCATTTTCAATTTTATAGGCTTGAGCATCCAGCCTTTCAAATTGTTCCTCCGATATGTGTTTTGCTTTTCGATAACTGTAGAGTCCAGATACCGATTCACCCAATGAACCCAAAGATATATTTAAAAAATCTTTTCTCCGAATTTCGTGATATCTTTTTCAACCTCCTTGGCAAGGTGGTCCATGAATTTTTCCATCTTGCTGTCTCCTGATTTTACCACCTTATCCGCGATGACAGAGGCTTTGTCATATGCTTTTTCAAATTCATGATCAGCCATACCGCTTATTTCTTTTGCTTCTTCTTTGGTGATATGTCCGGCGTGGGCAAACATGGAAGCAAATACTGCGCTGAGATGTTTCACTTTTTCTTTAGCCATTTCAGATCTCCTTGTTTTGCTTGTTAGATTTTAGAAACGTTCGACTGTTCCATTATTTGCTTCCAGAATTTATGATTCTTGGTAGCTCTAAAGCAAAAAACTCCATCAGGGCATAAATTCCTGTGGAGGTACAAGCTATTAAATATATGATGACTTCTTTTCATGATTCTGCACCTAATAAAACATCTCGTAAAACTGCTAAGTATATTTGACAAACTAATAATCATTCTCGGTAAGTGTCAAGTAACTATTTTTTTAAAAAAAAGTGGGGATGCAGATTTGAATTTGGTTAGGAAAAAATGATGCGATATGTATGCAAATCAACAAGAGTCTAATTCCGCGTAATTCCGGGACTAATTCCGGGGACACAATACTTAACTATTAACTGTTTTCTTAATATACTCCGTCAATAAGTTATACCTGGCAATATACTATCAGATAAATAGCGTTGACGGTTACGCACTTCCCATCCTACATTTCTTTCCTGTTTTCAATGGCAGTATGGTTATTCAAGTGACACCATACTTAATTATTAGTCGATAATATTACTATTGTCAGCCATGGCTCGTTTAGCAAGAGTTGTAGTTCCCGGCATACCTCATCACATAACACAGCGCGGCAATCGAAGGATGAAGACATTTTTCTCTGAAGCCGATTACCGAGAATATCTCCATTTGATGGCCCAATGGTGTAACCGTCGGAATGTACAAATCTGGTCCTACTGTTTGATGCCTAATCACGTACACCTCATCGCCGTGCCCGGAGCAGAAGACAGCTTGCATAAAGCCATTGGGGAAGCACACCGCCGCTATACAAGATATATAAATTTTCAGAAAGGCTGGAAGGGGTATCTTTGGCAGGGCAGATTTGCATCCTATCCTATGGACGAGCAACACCTTTTGGCCGCTGTCCGGTACATAGAATTAAACCCGGTAAGGGCTGGGCTGGCAAAAAAGCCTGAAGATTATAGATGGAGCAGTGCACATGCATATTTGCATGGGAAAGATGATATTCTTGTTAAAGCTGAACCTTTAAAGTCTTTAGTTAATGATTGGCGGGACTTCTTTAAAACTGACTTAACAATAAAAGAGAAAGAAATGATTCAAAGTCATCAACGAACAGGAAGACCTTTGGGAGACAGGGGGTTTCTTTGCAGACTGGAAAAGATGACGAACAGAATACTTGTAAAACAAAAGCC
>CAZHWD010000149.1:0-8030 GCA_964536335.1 uncultured Eudoraea sp.
GGAAAATCAAAAATTGATAAGGAACTCATCAGGGTTTCTGATATAATGACTATATAGTTTTAATCTTAAACAATAAAAAATGTCAACACTAAAAATTGGAATTAACGGATTTGGGAGAATTGGTAGACTTGTTTTCAGAGAATCAATAAAAAGAGATAATGTAGAGGTTGTGGCTATCAACGATTTGTTAGCTGTGGAACACCTTGCATATCTATTGGAATATGATTCGGTACATGGCCGTTTTGATGGTTCTGTTGCAATAAAAGATGGCAACTTGATCGTTAATGGCAAAACCATTAGAATTACTGGTGAAAGGGATCCAAAAATTTTAAAATGGGACGAAGTAGGAGCAGAATATGTTGCTGAATGTACCGGTATTTTTACAACTCTGGAAACTGCACAATACCATATAGACGGTGGAGCTAAAAAAGTAATTATCTCTGCCCCATCAAAAGATGCCCCCATGTATGTAATGGGTGTAAATCATAAAGATCTGCAAGCTTCAGACACAATAGTATCTAATGCTTCCTGTACTACTAATTGTCTTGCCCCAATTGCAAAAGTGTTAAATGATAATTATGGGATAGCTGAGGCTTTAATGACTACTGTGCATGCTACTACAGCTACTCAATTTACTGTTGACGGTCCTTCACGAAAAGACTTCAGAGGTGGAAGAAGTGCTTTGTTAAATATTATTCCTGCATCCACCGGTGCTGCCAAGGCAGTAACCAAAGTTATTCCTGCATTAGAGGGTAAACTTACCGGGATGGCATTAAGGGTGCCAACGGCAGATGTTTCGGTTGTTGACCTAACCGTGCGCCTTGACAAGGAAACGTCTTATGATGATATTAAAAAAACTTTTAAAGCGGCGTCTGAAGGTGAACTGAAGGGTATTTTAGGTTATACAGATGAAGCCGTGGTCTCACAGGATTTTATTGGTGATAGGCGTACCAGTATTTTTGATGCGGGCGCCGGAATTGAATTGAACTCTAAATTTTTCAAAGTAATCTCCTGGTATGACAATGAAGCTGGTTATTCAAATAAACTATTAGATTTGGCCGAATATTTGCATACATTGTAATAAATTGAATTTTATTAATAAGAATCCTCGAAAAAAGCAAAACTTTGCTTATTTTGAGGATTCTTTTTTAATCCCTGATTTATGATATTAATAGTTGATAGTGGTGCTACTAAGTCTGATTGGATTGCCTTGGACGATAAAGGAAAAGAGTTATTTTTTACTCAAACTTTGGGGCTTAGCCCTGAAGTCTTAACTCGGGAGGTCATAGAAGACAGGCTTGCCAATAATTTTGAGCTGTCTAAAAACAAAGAGAAAGTTAAGCGACTTTATTTTTATGGTGCCGGTTGTGGTACAGCTAGAATGAAGAAATTCCTCAAGACTATTTTCAAATCACATTTCCCAAACGCCAAGGCAGAAGTGAAGGAAGATACTTTTGCCGCTATCTATTCCACAACAAAAATTGGCCATCAGGGAATTGTTTGCATTTTAGGTACGGGTTCTAATTGCAGCTATTATGACGGTCACCAATTGTTTCAAAAAGTGACTTCTCTGGGTTATATTCCCATGGACGACGGAAGTGGAAATTTCTTTGGGAGGAAATTAATTCGTGATTACTATTTTCATAAAATGCCTCAGGACCTGGGAATTAAATTTGACAAAGAGTATGACCTTGATGCCGATGTAATAAAGGAAAATCTTTATAAGCAACCAAATCCGAATACCTACCTCGCTACATTTGCCAGATTCCTGATTGAGAATAAGCAACATCCGTATTGTAAGGGGGTTATAGACAAAGGCCTTCAGCAATTTGTAAATAATTACATAATGCAGTTTGAATTAGCTACCAAAGTGCCAATAAATTTTGTAGGAAGTATTGCTTATTTTCTTAAGGATGAATTAACAGCCGTACTAAAAAGAAATGATTTGATTGTTGGTGTTATTCGTCAAAGACCAATTGAAGGGCTCGTTGAATTTCACAAAGAGACTATCTGACGGCGATCATCGAAATCTCCACATTTACAAATTTTGGAAGATTTGAGACTTCAACAGTCTCTCTGGCAGGCGCAGTTTCAGCAATAAAAAATGTGCCATAAACTTCATTAATCTGCGAAAAGTAATTCATATCCTTAACAAAAATACTGGCTTTAACCACTTGTTCAAAAGACATATCAGCGGCTTCCAGTATCGCCTTCAAATTTTCCATACATTGAAGTGTTTCCTTCTTTATGTCACCTTCAGTCAATTTACCGCTCAAAGGATCCAGAGGAATTTGTCCGGAAATATAGAGCGTATTATCACTCAAAACAGCCTGGTTATATGGTCCAATAGGAGCTGGGGCATTAGGAGTGTTTATAATTTTTTTCATGCTTTTGAATTTACCTTTAGCCAGTTAAGCTAATTAAAAAATAGATCAGTATAAACAGGAATGTTGTTTTTTTCTTATTGCTATTACCTGGGAGGCGGCTGACTTCTATTTTCATATTTAAGATCCTTAAGAATAGAGCTTTTAATTCCAATAAAAAAGTACCATCTTTCAAAATCCCCAAATGGGGTCCAGTCAAAATTTAATTTAAAACTTTTTAGGTCACGTCTGAACCGAAGCTGGGTAACTGTAAACCCTTTTCCTACAAAATCATAACCCGATGACACCCCTACGTCCCATCCCGGCGACAGCGTAATATTACCTGAAAACATGAGAGAATTATTGGAAATTTCATTTTGCCGGGCACTATTACTATAGGTCACAGCATACTGCAGCCGAAGATCCCATTCTATTTTATTCTGATAAATTGGATTATCAACCTTACTTCCATCTACGTCGTCAAATCTGCTTTCATCAAAATTATTTGCCTTTCCGAAAAGATCATCAGTCCTACCTCCACTGGCTGCAACGTAGGCATCTCCTTCCGTCGGATATTCTTCCCGGTCTTTGCTGGGTAGAAAATCCTTACTGCTTACAGAATAACTTACATTGGCCCTGGCAGAGGTAAGTCTGAACAAGCTTCCCCCATTATTAATGTTGAACGTATTTATTCGCGTGCCATTATTGTCAATTGCATAAGGATCCAGATTAGCACCAAAATTAATAGACATTTTATTTTCAAGAATATTGGTACCTCCTGTTAGGCTTACTGGACTTAAATTTAGAGAATCTGCCTGAAAATTATACCCTGTAGATAAATTAAAACTATTAAGCCACATGACCTTTTTTGGTTCTAGAGCTGTGGTATCTTTGTCGCGCACTTTAGCTTCAAGTGTATTGGCCAGAGAAAAGCTCATAGCGCTTGATTTACCACTCCGTGGTGATCCATAAAGGGTGTTTTGAAAACGGGTATATTCAATGGTGTCTCCGGTAACTCCATTTATATACTCGTCATAATATTGATCAAATGAAGGAGCCCAGCCGTAACTTATTGAAGGTCTCATTATATGGCGGATAGCTTGTATCTTTTTATCTTCCCCGCGATTAAATGTGCCATATACCGTTGTTCCAATGCTGCTGTTAAGACTGTACTGATTAAAACGATCAAAACCATTTATAGTATCGGTAACAACTTCCTGAGTATCAGAATCAAAACGTTGATTATATGTTTCCAAGGTCCAAACGTCTTCATAATTACCGCCTACACTCATACTAAAATATTTAGCGACTTTGAAATTTGTACTTATCGGGATTCTATGCCTGGCACCAACCTGGGCATCTTTAAACATATCCGAGGATCCAAAATCTTCACTAGTGGTTGTTATACTGTTACGGGCATTAAGATCATATTGAAAATTTATATTCTGTAATGCCCCCTTTTTTATACCATCCTCTTTAGCAAACGGAAAAATTCTTTCCAAACTCGCTTGCAGTGTTGGAAGAGTTAGATTTACAGCATCCGTATTTGTATTTTGATTATGCGTAGCCGTTAAACTAATATTTACTGAAGGATAGGCCGGGAAAGTCCTGGAATAAGAAATAGATGAGGACAGATTATTGATTTGTGTATTGGGCAAATTTTGTTGCAGTAAAGAGTTTCTGTAGTACTGGCTGCTACCAAGGTTAACAGATGCGGACAATCTGGAATTGGGATTGGCTTTTGAATCCTGTGAATGTGCAATCTGAATATTATAAATGGTACTCCGGCTATAATCATCAAATCCCTTTTGACTTGTTATCTGATTTTCATACCTAAAATTAAAATTACCCCTGTATTTATAGCGCTTAGAGTAAACAGATTGTGCTCTGAAACCCCAGCTCCCGTTAGTATAAAGGTCGCCTGTAAGTGTAAGGTCTACATAATCATTAATTGGGACATAGTAACCCATGTTTTGCAGAAAGTAGCCCCTGTCCGGGTCGTTTCCAAATGTAGGCATCATTACACCTGCAGTTCGTCCGGATGTCAATGGGAAATAAGCAAAGGGCAATGCAATGGGGGTAGGTACATCTGATATATATAAATTGCTGAATCCGGCAATAACCTTTTTTTTAGGAACAAATTTTGCCTTTCTAACACGAATATAATAATCTGGATTTACACTATCTTTAGCCGTAGTGAGTTTCCCTTCACTTAAAAAATAAACCGAATCGTTTTCTTTTTTGGTAATAGTAGCATAAACCTTCATGGCATCCGAACCAAGTTGTCCTAAACCTGCCTGCTGTTCTGTTCTGGAATTCCAAATCAGGGCTTTTTGTGTATCAAAATTAAATCGGATTGAATCGGGAATTACCACATTTTCTCCTTGTTTAAAATAAGGAATTTGCGAATAATTACCCAGCGAATCTTTCATACGTCCGGCATATACTTCATTTTTTATGTAATCCATAATTATTATACCGGCTTTTAATTCTGTGTCCTGATAATAAATTTCGGCTTCATTATACAGGTAAATCTTTTGATCTTTTTGACTTAATTTAACATAATCCTTTGCCTTATATTTAATTTTATCACTTAGTAAACCTTGTTCGGCATTAATTGAATCTGTCTGGATAGAATCGGTCAAAACAGTATCTAATTCTACAGGAGCCGGCATAAGAGGTGCAGAAATGGTGTCTCCCACAGCTTTAATAGGTAGGGGCCTGACCAGATCTTCCTGCGCAGAGAGCGAAATAATGCCAATGATAAGCAGTAATAAGAAAAGTAGAGAATGTTTATTTGATTGCAAAGCGATAAATCCTATTTTTGTAACGGTAAGGCTTCGTTTTTGGTAGTCAAACTTACATATATTTTTTGGTCTGCTTGCAGGACATTACGATAAATTTAACCATAGTAAATGCTTGTAAAATCCTTTTATCAGATGAAATTTGATAATTGTATTTTTGATTTGTAATAGGAATAAATCTTAAAGATTTTTACCTTAGGAAAAGATTTAAAACCCTTGCAATTGTTTCATTTTCTTTAAAATATAACTCTAAAATAAATGAAGTTTAATAAATTTTTTTTCATTCCCCTGGCAATAGTCTTTTTCTTGCTATGCTCATACGATAAAAGTGATTCAGATCCTCAATCTGATCAATTTACTGTTGTATTAGACGCAGGCCATGGTGGTCACGATCCGGGTAATTTGGGCAATGGTTATATGGAAAAAAATATAGCCTTAAGCATCGTATTAAATGTTGGCAGGAAATTAGCGTCAAACCCTGACATAAAAGTTGTTTATACCAGAAAGGATGATTCGTTTGTAGATTTATTTGTAAGAGGAGAAATTGCCAATAAGGCAAATGCAGACCTCTTCGTATCTGTGCATTGTGACTCACACACTTCTGATGCCAATGGAGCTGGAACATTTGTACTGGGATTACATGCAAACAAACAGAATTTTGAAATTGCGAAAAAAGAAAACTCGGTGATATACCTCGAAGATAATTACGAATCTCGCTATGCCGCTTATGATATTAACTCTCCGGAAACAGTAATTGGGTTAACTATTATGCAAGAAGAATTTCTGGATCAAAGCATTATGCTTGGCAAGATGATGCAGGACAACTTTTCTAACAATTTGAGGCGAAATGACAGAAAGGTTAAGCAGGCCGGTTTTATTGTACTTCATCAAACTTTTATGCCCAGTGTTCTAATCGAAACAGGATTTCTTACCAATAAAGCAGAAGGATTATACCTGAATTCTAAAAAAGGCCAGGAAGAGATGGGCAATGCTATTGCGGATGCCATTATTAATTATAAAAATAACACGAGAATTAACTTGGAGGATGCGGCATCTCCCACGGAAATTACCACAACGACTAAGACAGTTGAGCCTCCTGTAGCTGAGACAATTGCGGTTACAATGCCAGAAGAAATACCAGCCTCTGAAATCAAAAGCGATGCCGCTAAAAAGGAAATCAAGGAACCAATCGCTGTCGTTTCTTCTAATTTACCTCAGGCCGAAACTGCTGTAAGTACTCCGGATAAACCCGAGGAAGCCTTGATAGAGGAAGTCTTAATAATAGAAGAGACTAAGCAAGTGCCAAAAAAAGAAGTGCCTGTGGAAGAAGTAAAGGAAACCTCCGTAACTATTTCTGAAGAACCCATTACTACACCAATAGTTGATAAGGAAAAAGAAGAGGTAATAAAAGAAGAGGTAATAAAGGAAGAGGTAGTAAAGGAAGAGGAAATAGAAGTAATAAAGGAAGAGGTAGTAAAGGAAGAGGTTGTCTCAGACTCAGAAGTAGTGTTCAAAGTACAAATATTAGCCAGTTCAAGGGTTTTACCTCTGCTTTCAGAAGAATTTAATGGATTGAGTTCGCTCTCAACAGAGCGCTATAAAAACCTTGTGAGATATATGTATGGGAAGACCAATTCCTATTCTCAGGCAAAATTATATAAAGCAAATGCCGATGCCAAAGGTTATGTTACTTCCTATATAGTTGCCTATAAAGACGGTAAAAGAATTCCGGTACCTGAGGCCTTAAAATACGTCTCTGAATAATGACAGGTCTTCTAATAATTATTTCTAATTTTGTTTGTAATCTAAATCTAATCGTTTGAAGCTATCCAGGGAAATTAAAACAGGAATAATCGTAATTGGAGGTATTTTGCTGTTTATCATGGGCTTCAGTTTTCTTAAGGCTACGCCGATTTTTAATAAGAGTAAGACTTTTTATACGGTTTACAATCACGTAGGTGGTTTACAGCCCGGTACGCAGGTATCTATTAATGGATTCAACGTGGGGAATGTGAATAAAATTACCTTTAAAAATGGTAGTGGTAACCTTCTGGTAACTTTTTCTGTTGACAGTGATTTTGAATTTTCAAAAAATAGCACAGCAGAACTTTATGATACAGGAATAATTGGGGGTAAAGGAATACAAATAAATCCTGTCTTTGACGGGGCCCCAATGGCGCAATCCGGAGATACTTTATCATCAAACATTAAGCCCGGCCTTACAGATTTGTTACAACAAAAATTAGCACCCTTGCAGTCTAAAATTGAAGGTGCAGTATCGAATGCCGACTCTTTGTTAATAAATTTCAATGATGTTTTGGATGAAGAAACGAAAAGCAGTTTACGCGAAAGTATACAAGGTCTTAATGCTACAGTACAAAGTTTTCAATCAAGTGCCGCTACGCTTAATACCTTATTGGCAGATAATAAAAATAAACTGGACAGTTCCATAACTAATATTAATACAATTACCACCAATTTTTCCGTACTCTCAGATTCCATTGCCCAGGTAGGACTAGCCAATACAGTAAGAAGTTTAGAATCTACTATAGGTAATTTGGATAAAATGTTGGCCAAAATAGAAAGCGGCGAAGGTACACTTGGCAAATTGGTAAATAATGAAGAGCTGTACAACAATTTATCTGAAGCTTCAAAAGAACTAGACCTGCTTCTTCAGGATTTTCGTCTTAATCCCAAGCGCTATGTAAATGTATCGGTCTTCGGGAAAAAGCAAAAAGAGTATGAGATTCCCGAAGATGATCCTGCAACAAATAAACCTGAAGAATAAATGCAGTATCTACCAAATGTAGTTTTTCTTGTTATTTTAATTACCGGTATTGGGTATTTTGCCAGGAATGTAAAA
>CAZHWD010000150.1:0-1553 GCA_964536335.1 uncultured Eudoraea sp.
ATACTTACGGTGATTCTTCTTTGGGGGTATGCCTTCCTGGCTGGTTTATCACCCTCTGTAATAAGAGCAGTTAGTATGTTTTCATTTGTCGCCTATGCCATGTACCTCAAGCGGCCAACCAGCGCATTTAATATCCTGGCATTATCTATGTTTTTTATTCTGTTGACCTATGATCCCATGTTACTTTTTCAAGTCGGGTTTCAATTGAGTTATGCAGCGGTATTTTCAATTTTTTGGTTGTTTCCCAAACTGCAAGACTTCTGGAATCCGGAAAATATTATTCTTAAAAAATGTTGGCAATTATTATCAATTTCCTTAGCTGCTCAAATTGGAGTACTACCCATTAGCCTTTTCTATTTTCACCAGTTCCCCGGATTATTTTTTATTTCAAATCTCTTGATTGTGCCCTTCTTAGGTATAATACTAGGATTAGGTTTTCTGATTATAGCACTTATGCTTGTAGAGCTCCTTCCAAACAGCTTACGCTTAATATACAATAAGCTTATATCTCTGATGAATAAAGTTATTGAATGGGTGGCCCAACAGGAATCCTTTATTTTCAGGGATATTTCCTTTGACGCTTTACAACTTGTATTGAGTTATCTACTAATTTTTACTTTGGTATATAGTCTCACCGAGAAGAAATTTAGAAACATACTGGCAGCAGCTCTATGCGTTATAACCTTCCAATTATGGCTTATTTCTTCCACCGCAAAAAAAGGCAGGGAACAGAAAATTATTGTTTTACATAAAACCGGAACCTCGGCGCTACTTTATAAAAAAGGTAATTACTTAGATGTAAATTGCATAGATTCGGTTGCAGTGATAAACCTGGTTAAAAATATTTTGGTAGAAGAAAACATCCAAAAAGTTAACTATAAACTCTTAAAAAATAGCTATCTCATTAAGGATCAAAGCCTGTTAATCTTGAATAAGCCAGAAATTATCTTCCAAAAATTTCAGAAAATCGATTATGTAATCCTTGGAAATTCCCCCAAAATAAATCTTAACCGTTTCCTTGACTCTATTAAACCTAAAAGTATTATAGCCGATGGAAGCAATTATAGAAGTGATATACACAGATGGAAAAAATCCTGTTCAGACCGAAAGTTGCCATTCTATTATACCGGTGAAAAAGGGGCATTTAAACTAGAAATAGAATAAATCAGCGCACTCCGTGCATGAGTCTTTTTAAAACCGGATTTAGTAATATAGCAATAAAACCAAAAGTAATAGGCACCAGAGTAAACATTAAAAAGAACGTACTTAAAGAATATTGCTCAGAAATTTTATCTATCATTCCCCCCATAGTTCCAGCCGCTTTTTGTCCTATGGCTATTGCAAGATACCAAATACCAAACATAAACCCGATCATCCTGGCTGGCACCAGCTTACTCAAATAAGATAAACCCACAGGTGAAAGACATAATTCTCCCATCGTATGAAGCAAATAGGCCAAAATAAGAAAAACCATACTTACAGAAGCCGTTTTTGATCCGGGTGTAATTCCTGCTGAGCCATAAGATAAAATGGCAAATCCAAGACCTAAAAGA
>CAZHWD010000151.1:0-6803 GCA_964536335.1 uncultured Eudoraea sp.
GGGTATTCCAATGGATCAGGTCTTGCTTGTAGGATTTCCTTTGGAGTTATGGGAAAAGGTGATTCAGCTACCAACTTAAAGTCGGACATGATAAATAATTGATCCCAAAGTTTATGTTGAAAATCGGGAACGTCCCTCAAATGAGGTTGAAGGTTACCCATGACACTAATAATAGCCTTCGCTACCTTGTTTCTTTCGGCATCGTCTTTTATGGAAACGGCATGATCCACCATTTTCTGAAAATGGCGACCGTATTCGGGAATAATGAGCTTTTCGCGCTCAGTATTGTACTCTAAGTTTTCTACTGGATTCAAAATACTATATAATTCTGGTTAAAAATTTGTAAAGGAAGTATATTTATAACGTTGGCAAATTAGGAAAATTATCCCAGTTATACCAGTTTATAAAGATATTACACCCTCAACCAGGCCAACTTCTTTATATTTTTCAATAACCTCATCAGGATTTGCAAGATTTACCATAATTGAAAGACTGGTGTATTTCCCCTTACTGGATTGTTTGGAATCAATAACTGCCCCGGTATTGTCAAATATTAGTTGTATTTGAGTGATCTTGTCCTGGTCTGTAGGAACTATGAATTTATATAAGTAATCAGCAGGCCAAGAATTACTTTTGAGCAATTCTTCTTTGAGTCTTAGGTAAAATTCATCTGATTTCTCATTTTCCATTTGAAACTTTTTACAAATATAAAGCTTCATATTCAATTTTTTCTGCTTGTTCGCATTGATTACTTTTGTGATTGTAAAATTTAGTTATTGAAATCTAAAAAAGTAGTTATTACTGGAGGACCGAGTACAGGTAAAACTGTTATTATCCAACAGCTTGAAGCATATGGTTATACCTGTTTTCACGAGATTGTGAGAAGTATGACCCTTGAGGCGAAAAAAAAGGGTAATCCTGAATCATTTATTACCAATCCGCTTGCTTTTGTTAAAGATCCTTTTGAATTTAATCAAAAGATCCTTAGCGGCAGGATGGAACAATATAGTATGTCTGTTAATATCAATAATCCCTTTGTCTTTTTTGATCGCGGTATTCCAGATGTTTTGGCTTATATGGACTATTTTGACCAAAGTTACACCCGGGATTTTGAAGAAGCTTGTGCAGCGAACAGATATGATAAAGTTGTAATCCTGCCTCCGTGGGAAAAGATATATGTATCGGACAATGAAAGATTAGAAAGCTTTGAGGAAGCCATTGAAATACATGAACACCTAAAACGGACTTATACGAGATATGATTATGAGCCGATTCTAATCCCAACTGGGACCGTGGAAGAGCGTATTTCTTTAATATTAAAAGAGCTGAAGGAGGGTTTGCAATGAAGGATCCGCGTGAAATCTTAAAAAAATATTGGGATTTTGAAGACTTTAAAGGATCTCAGAAAGCTATTATAGATACTGTGTTATATGGTAAAGATGTACTTGCGCTTTTGCCAACAGGTGGAGGTAAATCTTTATGTTATCAAATTCCGGCTATGGCTAGTGAAGGAATATGTGTTGTTGTTTCGCCATTAATTGCGCTTATTCAAAATCAGGTTCAACAACTAAAGGATAGAGGTATAAAATCCATTGCCTTAACCGGAGGAATTTCCAGAGAAGATTTAAACAATTTATTAGATAACTGTATTTATGGTAATTACAAGTTCTTATATCTATCACCTGAGCGTTTGCAACAGGAAATAGTCAAAGACAGGATTGCCCAAATGGAGATTAATCTTTTTGCTATAGACGAAGCACATTGTATCTCTCAATGGGGGAATGATTTTCGACCGGCCTATTTAAATTGTTCTCTTTTGCGGGATATAAAACCGGAAGTTCCTTTAATTGCCCTTACAGCTACCGCCACCACAAAAGTTGCCGGGGATATTATTGAGAACCTCCAGTTTAAAGAACATCAAATTTTCAAAGATTCGTTTGGTAGGAAAAATATATATTTTGGGGTTATTTGGGAAGAGGATAAGCAGAGACGTTTGTACGAATTATGCAATAATTCTGATAAAAGCGGAATAATCTATGTGCGTACCAGAAGAATGGCCCAGACTCTTGCCGCTTTTTTAAACAGGAAAAATATCTCTGCTACGTTCTATCACGGAGGTATTCCAAAAGAGGAGAAAGAGAAGAAACTAAATTTGTGGCTCAATAATAAAGTAAGAATAATGGTGGCCACAAATGCTTTTGGTATGGGTATCGACAAAGCCGATGTTGCTTTGGTAATTCATTATCAAATACCGGAAAGCCTGGAGAATTATTATCAGGAAGCCGGTAGAGCGGGCAGAAATGGCCTGCCTGCAAAAGCGATGTTGATAATCAACGAAGACGATGAAGTACAGCTAAAAAATCAATTTTTAAAGGTATTACCCGATGTTAAATTTTTGAAATTACTTTATAATAAGCTAAATAATTATTTTCAAATACCTTATGGAACTCTGACTGAAGAAATATTTCAGTTTCGATTTGAAGAATTCTGTCACCTTTATAAGCTTAATTCACCTATGGCATATAATGGATTACGCATTCTTGATCAGAATTCAGTTATATCTTTATCACAAAATTTTTCGCGTAAAACAACAGTACAATTTTTATTTTCTAAAAACGCCCTTTTAGACTACTTGAAAAGGCATCAAAGTATTGTGCCATTCGTACAAACCATTTTAAGGACTTATGGAGGAATTTTTGATTTTGAAACAAAAATAAATACGCTGTTAATTTCAAAAAAAACTTCACTTTCGGAAGAAAAAATATTAAATGACCTGCAACAACTGGATAAAGATAAGGTCATAAGCCTTAAAGCAAGTAACAGAGATCTGGAGCTCGTTTTCTTAGTGCCAAGGGAAGATGACCTGACAATTAATAATTTTTCCAAAAAGGTAGAAACGCAGTTGCAAACAAAGATTAATAAAGTAGATAGTATGCTTGGCTATATAAAAAATGACAGCTTGTGTAGAAATCGCCAGCTGCTATCGTATTTTGGTGAAATGACCAATCAACCTTGCAATAATTGCGATGTTTGCAATAGCCCAAAGAAACTTGATCGCAACAGCTTTCTTGACATAGAAAGTGACATTATTCAATTACTTGAAGCGAAACAAAGTAGTTCAAGGGATATTATTCAGAAATTATCGCAAAATGAGCTCTTGATATTAAAAACACTTCAATTGTTACTTGAGGATGGCAAAATTAATATTAATTCAAAAAATGAGTATAGTCTGCAAAAATGAGAAACTTGAGAATAGTATTTATGGGTACCCCGGAATTTGCTGTTGCCACCTTAGATAAGCTGGTCCTAAAGGGTTATCAGGTTGCAGGAGTAATTACAGCGCCGGACAAACCTGCAGGAAGAGGTCGAAAAATACATGAATCTTCCGTTAAACAATATGCGAAAAAAGCTGGTCTATATATTATGCAGCCGACTAATTTAAAGGATGAGGAATTTCTTAGTGATTTAAGATCATTAAAAGCTAACCTCCAAATTGTAGTGGCATTTAGAATGTTGCCAAAACAAGTATGGTCCATGCCCGAATATGGCACATTTAATCTTCATGCTTCATTATTACCTAACTATAGAGGGGCGGCCCCTATAAACTGGGCAATAATTAACGGAGAAAAAACAACTGGAGTTTCTACTTTTTTTATCGATGAGAAAATAGATACCGGAGAGCTTATTCTGCAAGAAACAACGGAGATTGGACCAGAAGATACTGCAGGAGATCTGCACGATAAGTTAATGACCCAGGGAGCGGGATTAGTTTTAAAGACTGTATCACTGATTGAAAATGACCAGGTTATAACACAAAAACAACTACTAGACAGCCAATTTAAAACAGCAGATAAGATTAACAAAGAAATCTGCAAAATAGATTGGGAAGAATCTCCTGAGAAAATATACAATCATATACGAGGACTTAGCCCATTCCCAACTGCCTGGACAAATTTGAACAATGAGGCCGAATTAATTACAATTAAAATATACAAAGCTAAATGGCAAAAGGAAGAGCATAATTATAACCCTGGAACTGTTCATTTCACTAAAAAAGAGTTAAAAGTTGCCTCCCCGGGGGGATATGTTTACCTGACAGAATTACAGCTGCCTGGTAAAAGAAAAATGGCTATTACTGATGTTTTAAATGGGCTAAAAATAAAAGAATCAGCTTTTATGACTTAAAGCCCCATTAACATTGGGCTTGGAGAATCAGCCAAAAAACCCAACTTTATCAACAAACGTTTTAAGTTATTAACAAAAACGCTGATTTACCCCAGTTTTACTTGTCTTAACCGCAAATCCGTATAAATTTGTTCAAGCTTAAAATTATTTAACAACAATTAATTTAATTAAATTATGAACAAAACAGAATTAATTGATGCCATGGCAGCCAGTGCGGGCATCACTAAAGCAGCGGCAAAAAAAGCATTGGAATCTTTCTTAGGTAACGTAGAAGGATCTCTTAAGAAAGGGAATAGAGTATCTCTAGTAGGTTTTGGATCTTGGTCTGTGTCTAGAAGAAATGCCAGAGAGGGCAGAAACCCTTCTACTGGAAAGACTATACAAATTGCAGCTAAGAATGTAGTTAAGTTTAAAGCTGGTTCTGATTTAAGCAGCTCTGTTAACTAGTCCATCTTTTTAAAATATATGAAAGCGCCCAATAACCGGGGCGCTTTTTTAATTTATAACGGTTTTTGTTATTAATTAGATTTATCTTATTTTTAAGAGTATTAAGAGAGCTATGATAAGTTTAAAACCCAAAAAAGGAAAATTGCTAATTGCAGAACCTACACTTACCGGAGATGTTTCATTCAACCGATCTGTCGTTCTTTTGGCAGAGCATAATGATGAAGGATCTGTAGGGTTTATTCTTAACAAGCCACTTAATTATGATATTGGTGATCTTATTGAAGATATAAATGTCCCGTTCCAGGTATTCAACGGAGGACCTGTAGAACAGGACAATCTTTATTTTATTCACAAGGTACCGCACCTTATTGATAATAGTATAGAAATATCAGATGGAATATTTTGGGGTGGTGATTTTGACAAAACCGTAAAACTCATTAATCAAAAGGTGATCACTAACACAGATATACGATTTTTTCTCGGGTATTCGGGGTGGTCATCGCTGCAGCTTGATCAGGAGCTGGATTCAAAATCCTGGATCGTAGTCAAGAACGAATATGAAAGCAATATTATTGAAAAATCTACAACTGCTTTCTGGAAGGAAAAAATGCTGGAACTCGGTGGCGATTATTTATTGTGGTCTAATGCACCCGAAAATCCCAGTCTTAATTAAACCTGGCGGCGGCATTTAGCTTACCCAAAATATCTTTAGCCACTTTATTTTCAAAAGTTTTCTTGCGATATTTTGTTATTGGTTGTATTCCCATAACACTGTTTGTAATGAATAGTTCATCGGCCTGCTGAAGTTCAAATGGGGAAATGGATTCTTCCTGGCATTCATAAGTGTCAATTTTGTCGACAATATCCAGTATTTTTTTTCTTACTATGCCTTTAATACAGCCATCTTCTAATGGTGGCGTTTTTAATACACTATCCTTTACAAGGAAAACATTCCCGTTAAGTGCCTCAGCTACCGACTTGGAATCATTTAACAACAAACAATTCTTATAGCCATTTTCTTTTGCATAAACACTGCCCACAACATTAAGGATTCTATTGGTTGTTTTAAGATTGGAAAGCATGTTCTTACTTAAAGTAAAATCTTTAAATAGTTCTACCTCATAACCGTCTTCATTTAATACATAATAGAAGTTTATTAAAAGATCTGCTGCAATAATATAAGACACTTCATTACTTTCCGGGCTATAGTAACCGCCATTATTTCTAAAGACTGTAATTCTTATTCGGGCCGAATTACCCTCTACCCCCGTATGGAGTGTTTTTAATATTTGTTCTTCTAAAAACTCCATGGTAAAAGACATTGGTATCTCCATTCTTAATATCCGCATAGAGGACATAAGACGTAAATAATGATCTTCCCAAAAAATTATTTTGCCGTTTACGACCCTGAGGGTTTCAAAAAGGGCATCGCCGTAAAGTAGACCTCTGTTTTTGCCATTGAGATAGAGCGCATCATCATCAACTATTTGTCCGTTGAAATTAACCATAAAAAAAGCCTTGATAAATCAAGGCCAAATATACTGTTAATATTAATTTTAAATTACTTGGAACCCAATACTTGTTTAAGATCAGATACCTGGTTTGTCCATAGCATTTTTGCTTCATCAATTTCATCTTCTTCCGAAAAATCAGTTATAAAAAGAGAGACATCCTTAGTAATTTCATCTACAATAATCCGCATCTCAAAAAAACTATCATCATCATTTTCCGCCCATGCAAACTTTATGAACTCGTCACTTTTCTTTTTTATTAGTTTGGCCTGCTCCTCAGAGCCGTCCCATATGAAGTTAAATAATTCTCCACGGGAATTCACATTGTCTGCAAACCATTCAGACAAGCCAGACGGCGTTGAAAGATATTGATATAACAACTGGGGCGAAGACTGTATTACAAACTCAATCTCGAATTTAATTTTATCACTCATTCCACAACATATTTATTTTGGACAATATATATATTTATATATGATAAAAAAATAAAACGGAGATTTTAATTTTGACGAATGAATTTTGACTGACAAGAAATTAACCTTTATATTTGCAGCCATTTTGAAATCTTTGGCGAGGTAGCTCAGGCGGTTAGAGCGCAGGATTCATAACCCTGAGGTCGGGAGTTCAAGTCTCCCTCTCGCTACAGAGCAAAAGACCACA
>CAZHWD010000152.1:0-31521 GCA_964536335.1 uncultured Eudoraea sp.
TTTTGTCAACCGTTTTTACTTCAATCTAGCCATATTGAAGGCTAAAACCAATGTTAAAGTGTATTTAATCCCTGATAACATAGGAATATTCCAAACTACCCAAAGTACCAAATCCACTTCCGTCAGATTCATCCCTAAAATCAGGGATTTCATTTATGCTGGCAAGACGGCGATAGAGAACAAAGCCGGGGGAAACATTTAAAAATAACGACCCATCTTTAGTTTTAGAAAAATAGCGAGCAATTTGAGGACCTATGTACAATATTTCTCCAGTATTATTTAAATTACCTTTTGCTTCTTGCTTATTCGCCTGAAAAGTAAGTCCCAATAGCCATCTTTCTTTAAAGAATTTACCTGTGGACAGGTTTATTCCAAATTCATTGGAGATTGTTTTATTTTTGGTTGATTTCAATTCATTACTTGTACTGCTGATACTTCCCGATAAAGAAGTTAACCAACGTCCTTTGCGAAATGGTGTTAAAGTGGAGTCTATGGGGTCTGAGGGAATTGTATTTTGAGAAAATAACAGGGTGGTATTGAAAGTCAGGTATAGCAGCGTAAATAATTTAATAAATACTGAGAATCTCTGCATCGTTTTCTATTAATCCAGATTTTTATTTTAGAAATTTAAATTTACAAATAATTCCTCTTTGCTTCTCTCCCGATACCAGTCTTTATTTTAGAAATTAAATTATTGACCAACTTTAAAAGCTTACATCCCTGCTTAATAATATTTTTTGCTATTATCTTTTATCAGGGTAATGTTCAAAAGATTGATGTGGGGGTAGTTTATGGTGACCAATTTGGGACAAAACTGAAATATGGCGGGAACTATTTAAAGGCGATAGACCAGCCCAGGAGAACCGTATTGGTCGTAGCGCCAAGATCCTTTAGTGTTTTGGAATAAACATATGCTAATTTAAGACCCTGATTGCCTGCAAAACTAAAACCTAAGGAAGCCGCACCAACAAAGTTTGATCTCTGGTCATCGTTAAATTGTTGATTAACAATGGAGGCTGCTCCCTGATTATATCCGGCACTTATGGAGCCCCAATATCGCTTCTTAAATTGTCTTATAAGATGTGTTTGAAAGGCAAAAAGGGCCTTTTGTTTTAGTTCACCATCATTAAAAAAATCATTATTCTTGGTAAAGAGTACCAGGGAGGTTGTAAGTTCATATGACCAGGGACCCCAATAATGCACGAAACCTGCCTGCGGTCTTATAACAAAACGATTACCGCCCAGATTTATCAAATTAGTATTGGAGTATTGCCCTAAAGGCACTGTTATAGCCAGGGAAACGCCAAAGGTCGTAAAAACCGGGTGGGTAGCTTTGTATTCTTGTAATTCTTTTGGGCTTGAGGGTGGAGGTCCTGTTAAATTTAAGGATAGTCTAACTCGTGGATCTGCGAGACCATTTCGATCAGCACGAGTTGGGACACCATTTAAAAGACCTTCCCAACTGGAAAAAGAAATTGGAAGTAATATGTCTACCCGCGCTAATTTATTACCCAATCTGAAGGGACGTACATAGCCGGCAACAAACCCGTTACCCGTATATATTACATCTTCTGCTCCTAAGACGGGATCAAAAAAGACATCTCCGGATGTATAGGCATATCCTGCAGCTATTACGTTTACACCCAGTGGAATGGAAGACCATCGGCGGGGTTCTATATCCTGTGTATAGCCTCGTAGCGTAAAAAGCATAACAAAGTATATTAGAATACATTTAAGAATTAATGGTCTTCTATCATGACAAATCATTGGCTGGCTTAAATATGTTTTTACTTCTTTACTTTAACGGGATATTTGTTAAACATTTTTTTAACCGCTTTTGTAATTCTACTCAAGTTTGTATCAATTGAGGCTGATATCATTCCTTTGGACACTGCCTGCCAAATCAGTTTATTATTTTCACTTTCTACAACATCTAGAATCACGGTTCCTTCATTGTAGTTTTGAACAACAATTTCTTGTGATTCCCAATGGTAATTTCGCTGCCCCATATATCTTGGAGCATCTCTTATATCTGTTTGACTTGTTTTTTGTTCTGCCGTGATGACAATCCCGATGTTGAGAATTAAATCTGGATACTTTTTCACTTTTTGGTACCCCCTGGCAGCCATTTGTTTGTCAATCTCTGTAATTAAAAAATTTATGCTCTCTTTTTTTGGTTCAAATTCGGGGATAGTTGTAACATTAAGACCATAAACCTGATAGGTTTTGTATTTTTTAAAGTCTACATTGGCAGCTTTGTTATAGGAAACCAGGAGTTGAGACATTCCTAAAAAAGGAATTGCGAGAAACAGAAATACGAGACCAAATTTTTTCAATGGAATTGTCATAACTAATCATTAGTTATCCCCCATCTTCTATAGGCCGACCTTAGAAATTCACCATAAATTTCTTTATGTATTTTAAATTGCTCCGGAGTGAGTAAATTTTTTAATTCTTCATCCTGTTTGGCTAATAAGCTGTTTAATTCTTTTTTAAACCTCTCCTCTGAGTAGCCTTTATCCTTATCATCTAAGCGAGCAATTTTAGCGACATAATAAACAAGAATACCACTGTATTGGTCCATTTCTTCTTCCGTTAGGTTCATTTTTTTGACTTCACGATGATACCAATTTTGAATGTTGTCAATTTCCTCTGAGGAATAAATTCGGACTTTTCGATCTTCCTTACTTAATTCCTGAGCCGTAAGGTTAAAAAACAACAAGCTGGTTGTAATAAATAAAATATTTCTTAAATAAGACATAGAAAAGAGGTTTTAAAAGGAGTTATTAATAATAAATTTATTTGTAATATAAAACTTTTTTTCTTTTCATCGGAATTAGATTTGGTGCTAATATAGAACAGCGCTCTTTTAGGCACTACAGGATTTATTTTAATGCGCAGATATATTGAAACTCCATCCAAATCTAGTGGGGTTAATGTCACTATTAACTATTATTCCTTTTTTTTAGGTTCCAAGTCCAACTCTTGAGACTGATGTCTTAATCGGATCCTTAATTAAGTAGTTTTTAGCATATTTTAAGTAAAGACCGTTTATTTAAGGGTATAAGAATAAAGATTTCTCCCCGTTTTCTTTAGTTCCTCATCTGAAAGCAGCAGTGTTTTATTATTTAGGAAAGAAATAGATTCCAGTTGTGTTCTAATACCAAGATCAATTGTTTTTAGCTCTCCATCAAAGAAATTTGAAAGTTCAAAATTAGTGAAGAGCCATAATTTACCATAGCCCAACAGCGCTATGGTCTTACCGTCCGGGGAAATGTCTGCCGCTGTTATTTTACAAACAGAAAATTCTGTACAGGGAATAAACTCCCCCAGGAAAGTGGCCTTATGGTTCCCTTTTATCGCTGGAATTCTGTATATCAAGGCCTTTCCAGTAAAAGGATGGGACCTGTTTTTTGTGATAAGATAAAGGCTGTCTTTTGCATAGAAAATGGCCTCGGTGTCGAAGTGTAGATTTTTCTTTTTAGGCGGAAATTTTCTTTGTTCAGGAAAGTAGAATTCTATTCGTTCTGCTTCTATCTTATCTCCTTTTTCCTTATCCGGATTGGGTATTTTATATATAACCAGGTCTTTTCTTTTATTTGCATTATTTCCTGTATCAGCTATATAAACATTACCATCAATATCCCGGGCCATATCTTCCCAATCCTTATTTTTGGCATTTTTCACTTCGAGTTCGTTAAGGTACTTACCCTTAAAATTTATTTGATAAATCTTATCTGCACCTCCACTGTCGTTAATCATCCAAACAGTGGAATCCCGGCCTATGGCCATTCCCGAATTTTCGTCCAGTTTTTTAGGGAGTTTAGTAATGTAAGTAAGTTGACCATAGTTAGAACAACTGAATAATAGGCTTATGAATAAAATATATAAATACCTACTCATCGTTATTTTTTAAGGGCATATAGATCTCTGACTTCCAAGTAAGTGCGTCACCTCCCATGTTAGGATTATTATGAAAAACTTCAACCGGCAGACCTGTCACTTCAATATCATTTTTCTGGGCATAATCCAAAAGGGCATACCAGGCTCTATCGGAAGTTATATAATTGCCATTATAAATTGCCATAAGTGCATTTCTGGAATTGAATTGCTTATACTTCAGGTCTGGATGCTGGGGCAAAGGACTTGTTTTAATTATTGGATAACAAAAATCATATTGTATACTGTCTGTTTCAGTGTCCCAAGCGGTAATTTCTATAAATGGTCTTCCATTTAAGTCAATCCCGTTATCAGCAAGGATGGTATTTAGTAAAGGAAAGTCATTCATCATACCCTGCGCTTTACCAAATTGGCTGGTCTTCACAGTAACATAGGCACAATATGTAGAGAATAATTCGCTTTTACCGGTTACTTTAACCCTAAACTTACCTATATGTTCATTCAGTTTTTCGTTAAAATCTCTAACTGTACTTATAGTTCGTTTTTCAAAATCGGTATTCAAAAACGGGATTGCAATTTTGTTTTGAAGACTATGATCAAGATCCTTTACATACACCTTTACTTTTGAAGTAGTGTCAGTTAAAGGAATGATATCCCATTGATATAAGTAGGTAGAATCATTAAACCGGATATTTTGTTCCAGGTGAGTTAAACCTACCTGATTCACTAATTCAGCATCTTTAAGGGTAGAATTCCAAATTTTTATAGATTGATTAATAGTTCCGGGAAACGTCCTGGCTTTAAAAGATACCACGTAATCATATGGTTTTATAAACAAATACCATAGAAGACCTACTAGTAAGAGTGGCAGTAAAACTAAAATGACTTTTTTCATATAACTAATTGGTCATTGTAAGGTTTTCTAAAATGAACTTACCCAAATCCCTTCCTTGTTTTACACCAACCGCAACGGCTACTCTGTAATGAATTCCCCCATACATTCTACTAATAGCCGCCTCATCTGCGGCTTCATTAAATGAATTAAAACTTCTGGTAGGCAATCCATAGGGCACTTCAGTATCATCGTCAAAAGTAAAATTATCGCCAAAAATATCGGTAAGTGCCGTTGCAGCTGCTCCGGAAACTACACTATGTCCACTGGTGTACTCAGGAAATGGTGGAGTTTGCAATACCGGTTTCCAGTTTTCATCAATATGTTCGTTGATCAGAGTTTCAGGCCGGATAAGGTTACTTCTGTACTTTTCATCCCAGCAACTAATAAAAGCATCGGCTATGGCCATAGATGTTTTGGTATAGGCGTATACGGTTTTGTTAAAATCACTATTTGTATTTATGGCAGCTATTTTAGCTATACCAATCCAGTGGGCTCCCGGGGAAATTTTCTTAGTCGCGAACATCAAATGACCACGCGTCACGGAAACATATGGATTACAGTCCCAGAACTGTGCTATGGCAATCTCTTCAGAGGTATCTCCCTTTTCAGTGATTTCCATGCTAATGTCATATACTTCTTTTACTTCTTTGTAAAATTCTGAATCTTCTTCCATAGAAAAAGGAGGAGGAGGATTAGGGACAAACTGGTTTGACGAATCTATCACAAAAGGGCGTATTTTATTCCAATGGGGTTCTATTCCATCCATATAGGCCGGAGGGGTGGGTTGCCACCTTGAGGGATCATCGGTATCAACAGTAAACTTAGGCATTGTCCTTGTTTGATTATAATTGTCCTCACTCATCCATGCTGCAATATGCTCGGCCACCTGGAGTCCGTACTCTTTAGAGGCATTAAATTCTCTTGCGTTCTGGGATTCCCAGATAGTATACAGACTATCCCTAAACGTTGCCAGTTTATCCTCAGAAAATATTACTCTGCTGCTTACATCCATATGAGCTATTAAAGCAGATAAAGAATAATTTACCGGTTTGGAGGAGTCTGGTTCGGGGATAGCAGTTAGCTCGTGCGCCTGGCCTTCCAAAGAGAGATAATTTTCATCATTTAGTGCTATTATTTCATATGCGGCAATATTTGGATAGGCATAGATTCTGCTGGCAACAGGTGGAGAAAAAATATCATGAATCATAATCTCTGTAACCATGTTTATAGCCATATGCAGTTCATTTGTTGTAACAACAATGGGTTCTTCGTTCTTATTGCAGGCCACAAGAGTTCCTAGTGCCAGTAATACTCCTAATGTCTTCTTCATTTTCAGTTTTGTTTTATTAATTCGTAAACGCGGGCCTTCTCGTTATTAAAGGTTACCAGTAAATAAGGCTGGTTGTGTAAAGTAATCATATCAAGATGCCGTGTTGATTTTTGAGAAAGATCCAGCCCCATTCTATTCCCCAAAATTACGTCATTTTTGCTTTTTATCATAGCCCCGGGAAAAGAACCAAAACGCCCGTGATAAGGTTTAATCCCAAAAAAATTCCCTGCCGCTAAAACTTCTTCAGTACCGTCCCGATCAAAATCGTAAGCAAGAAAATCCATTATAGGACCCCATTGTAATTCATATTCAAAAGGGACAAAGGTATATTTACCATTATTATTCTCCAGATATCCTGATCTCAATTCAGATACATTCAAAACAATTGAGTTGTCCAATGTTTTTTTATCAAATATCTGCTCAATGGTTTTGCCTGCAAAATCGCGATAATTGGTAAATGTTTTGCGTAACTCTACTATTTGTCCGGCAATACCATCTAATCCTTCAAGTGGAAAATATTTCCCATTTTTAGGAATAGCAACAATAGTTTCCGTACTGCCGTTTCCATCAAAATCTGAATAAAACATCTTTAAGGGGTAATCTTCAGTTGCCCTGAATTTATTATTTACTCCCCAATTTCCTAATAGATAATCCTTATCTCCATCCATATCAATATCAAAAACCGTTATACTTTGCCAAAGTCCATTTATTTGCTTGTCCAATATTTTTTTTTCAACAAGAACACCATTGATATTTCTAAAAAATTTGGGAGACATCCATTCACCTACGACAATCAGATCCTGGACCCCGTCCCCGTCAAAATCTTCCCATATTGCATCGGTAATCATCCCCGCATTTTGCAGTTCCTTATTTTTTTCAATGGTGAATTGGCCATTGTTATTTTTTAATAAATACGAATTTGGAATTTTACCAAAATCATTGGATACTACCTGGTTACCAACAAATATATCCGGGTCCCCATCATTATCAAAGTCATTAACTTCTATTACGGAAGCATTCTCAAAATATTCAGGTAGCACGGCGGTTTCAAAAACAGAATCATTTTGAACATAGTAGGTATCTAGCAAAGGAGGCATTTTATTATAGAAATCAGCACCACCCGAACCCAGAAATAAATCAGATTTGCCATTGGAAGTAAAATCGGCAATTGCCGCTGCTACATCTTCTTTTATGCTATCTCTATGTATTTCAGGGATTATTTCTTCAACATACAAAGAGTCTGTCTGAAAAAAGATTCTGGAAGGGAAAAATTTGGAACCTCCGAAGAAAATATCGGCCTTACCATCATTATTAATATCCCCAATAGCGGTTGCCGGCCCCCTATCGGATATCTGATATGGGATAAGTTTTTGTCTGTTAAAATCCACATAATTATCTTCCTTATGAGTAAAGTTGATCCCGAGATTATCTTCTACCTCCCTGAAGATTCGGAGCTCAGAAGGTTGAAGTAATCCATAATCAAAAGGCATCGTATTTTCAGGTGAAATACTTAAGGTTTGATTTGTATTTACGTTTCTTATATTTTGGAATTGCCCATCAGGCCAGACTATTTTTAGAGAATCTATCTTTTCAGTTTTACCGTAACCAAAATGAATTATAGGTTCAGAAGATGACTGAAATCCACGGATAGGATATAATTCCTTATACTGTAAAATACCATCGTGATATGAGAAGACCTTAGTTCCAATTCCAAATGAATTGAGAGGTGAATATTTTAGTTTAATTTTCAGGTAGTTATTATTCCCATTGGTTTTATTGATATATAAACTAGCCGGGCTATTAATATTATTGGTAACAAGATCCAGGTCTCCGTCATTATCAAAATCCGCTACCGCGGTAGCCCCTGAAATAAGCGTATCATTGACAATCCATGATCCTGATTTGTCCTCGAATAAAAGATCAGATGTTCCTTTAAACAAGTAGTTATGAACATTAGCTGAGGGCATCATATTAAGAGCCTGTTGGTCTACTAGTTTTGTGTTATTAATCTTTTTCTTAATCTGGTCGTTGGAGGCAAAATTGATAAAATCGAGATCATTGGGACGTTTTGGGATACCGTTGGAAATAAATAAGTCCTGCTCACCGTCCTGGTCATAATCTCCAAAAAGGCCACTCCAGCTCCAGTCTGTGGCAGCAATACCACTGTATAATGCTATTTCTGCGAAGCTGCTTCCTGGTTGGTTTAAATGCAGCATATTTCTTGTAAACTGGTAGTGGTAGCCATACTTTCCAATTCTCAATTTCTGCGTTTGGATATTGTCATCTCCTTCTGAAGATTTAAGAACGGTTTCATCTTCGGGTAGCATATCTAAAGACAGAATATCCGGCCATCCGTCATGATTAATATCTACAACATCTGTGCCCATGGAGAATCTGGTGGTATACCCAAAATACTTCTTTATGCCTTCGGTGAACGTTCCGTCACCATTGTTTAAGTAATAGTAATCATCTTCATGAAAATCATTGCCCACATAGATATCGGGATATCCATCCTGATTAAAATCTGAAACAGCAACCCCCAGACCATATCCGTTGACACCTCCAAAGATTCCGGCCTCTTCACTTACATCAAGGAATTTTCCATTCTCGTTTCGAAGTAATTTGTCTCCGCTCTGGTAATTTCTCTTTAATCGAAGATCTGCCTTACCAAAAGATTCCTGAGTATGTACGGCATGATTCAGAAGGTAGAGATCCAGATCACCATCCAGATCATAATCTAAAAAGGTAGCAGAAGAACTATAAGAATCAAAATCAAGGCCATATTCAGAAGCACTTTCAACAAAAGTAGAATCTCCCTGATTTATAAAAAGTTCGTTGTAACCATCAAAACCGTTAATTCCAACCACAGCACATACATAGATATCCAATAGGCCGTCACCATTCACATCCCCCATTAAAGACCCGGTATTCCAACTACTATTTCCAGCCACACCTGCTTGTTCTGTTATATCTTCAAATTTGAGGTCTCCTTTGTTCAGGTATAGTTTATTCTGAACCATGTTTCCGGAGAAGAAGATATCTGTTAGACCATCGTTGTTTATGTCCCCAACGGCAACACCTCCGCCATTATAGAAATACAGGTAATCCAAGATATTGAGATCATCTGTTTCTGTAAGTACATTTTCAAATGATAAACCTGTTTCCTTGGCAGTAGGATTGTAAAATAACTCACCTTCCTTGGAAGTGCAACCCATCAATACTAAAGTCACAAGAATACCTAACAGGGATTTATTCATTGAGTTCAAATATTTTCGGTTTATTCTCATTGATTGCAACTATAATAAAGGTCTTTCCTGTTTTATCCTTAAACTGTTTCAAATGCTTAATCTCGTCTCTTATATAGAAACCACTTGTATCATAGTCCTGCCATTCAAAGCCTAAAGATCCGTCACCAAGCAGAACATTACCGTAATTAGCATCTAATCTTGAATACTGTGGTTTAAATTCAAAATTATTACCTCCCATGATTAGGTCTAAATTGCCATCGCTATTTACATCTGTACATGTAATACCACAAATACAGGACAATTGGCTCCTTGAAGGAAGTTTTATTACCGTAAAATTCCCATCACCTTCATTAACGGCAATTATGGATTCTGAGATGACCGATTTCTTCATGATGGAGTTCTCAAAAATTTCTTTTGGGAACAATTCAGAGATTGTCTTTTTTGAATATTCAGAGGCCTTCAGGTTTTGCTTTTTTAAAGCAACCATTTGAGTGGTTAAGTCCTTTTTCTGGTGGTGGGGATAATCCTTGCCATTAAAATTTTGAGTTACTATTTGTTCAATGGTACCATTGTCATCAAAATCATTAATCCACATTTTCATAGGCCTATCTTTACCAGGCTTATAGTGCAGGTTACTTCCCTGATTGCCTAAGATAAGATCGTTATCTCCATCTTTATCTATATCCACGGCTTCAACAACATTCCACCATCCATGAAGGCTATCGAGTGCAGAAGATTGCAGGTTTAAACGTCGGCCAGAATTTTTAAAGATTTTTGGAGTCCCCCAATCTTCAACGATAATGAGATCCTTTTTAGAATCCCCATCCATATCTGCCCAAACAGCGTTGGTGATCATGCCAGTATCTTTAAGGTCATATGCAATTCTTTCCGTCGCATTTTCAAAAGTACCATCGCCTTTATTTTCTAAAAATAAATGACTGGGATCTATACCATAGGTACCCACAACACTTCTTGAACCTATAAAAAGATCTTCATCGTCATCATTGTCAAAATCCATAGGCGCAATAGTTGAAATGTTTGAGAAAGTTGAAGGAAGTTTTTCTGCCGACTTTACAAAAGTTCCGTTGCCGTTGTTTAAATAAAGTCGCGCCCTATAGCTTTTTTCTTCCCCAACCTGATTGCCCCCTGAACCTACAATAAGATCTAAATCCGAATCTCCATCAGCATCAAAAAAGGTCGCTGCGGTATCTTCATATCCCGCATCTTTTTCCAATGAACGTTGAGGTATGGCACTTAATATACCTTTTCCATTGTGTTTATAGACAATTCCAGCTTGGTTTTTTGCCCCACCTATAAAGACATCTTCGTTGCCATCGCCATCAACATCGCCCACAGCAAGGGCTGGTCCTTCCTGTGAAAGCTGCTTGTAAATAAGACCCTCATAGTCAAAATCATTATATACATTCTCTTTATGCGTTATAAGTTGATTATTTTGAATTTCCTTTAACAAAGAAGGTTTCTTCGTTTTGTTTAAGGGGATATATACCTCTCGGGCATCGGAATGCTTAAGGGTTAGGAATTGATTAGAAGAAACCTTTTCTAACTTTACTGTCTTATCATCCGGCCAGATAACTCTGAGGGAATCAATGATTTTGCAAGAACCTAATCCAATGTTCATTACGTAATCCATAGAAGATTGAAATCCCCGTGAAGGCACTAATTCTTGGAGAATTATATTTTTATCATAGTAAAGCATTACCGTTGTTCCAATGGCAAATTTATTTTCTTTTGTTCCCTCGAACTGAAGTTTAATAAAGTTGTTTTTTGTTAGTGAAGTCGCATTGTTCTCATAAACAAAAGATTCCATATTTACATTGTTGACAACGATATCAAGGTCTCCATCATTATCAAGATCTCCATATGCAGCGCCATTAGATAGACTGGGTAATTCAAATCCCCAATCTTTGTTGGCATTGGAAAAGGTAAGATCCCCATTGTTTTTGTAGGCGTAATTTGGTTGTGGTCTAATAGGCATTTTGTTAATTATGGAATCTACAGACTCTTTCTTACCTGTAAGGACCATTTTCTGAATGATCTCGTTGGCAAAAAAATCGTTAAAGTCCAGGTCTGTAAGATCATGATTCATTCCGTTCGTAATAAAAATATCTCTTAGGCCATCGTTGTCCATATCAAAAAGAAGTCCTGCCCAACTCCAATCCGTGGCATCTACTCCACTGAAATAGGCTATTTCTGAAAAGGATCCATTACCATTGTTTAGCTGTAGCGTGTTTTGAATGTATTGCTGGTAAAAGTCCTTGCTCTGTTTTATTTTATAAATATTGTAACCTTCAAATTCCATTACCGATTTAACCCTCTGATCCGGTTCTGGTAACATATCTGTAATAAAGATATCTGCATAACCGTCGTTATTAATATCCGAAATATCAATACCCATGGCAGATAAAGAAAGATGAGAAGTCCAATCCTTGATCTGCTCTTTAAAAGTACCATCTTGATTATTAATGTATAGATAGTCCCGTTCATAAAAATCGTTAGATACGTAGATATCCGGATACAGGTCTTTATTGATGTCGGTAATCATTACCCCGAGGCCAAATCCAATCAGACTTCCATAGATGCCTGCATCTTGACTAACATCAACAAATTTTCCATTATCATTCCTTAAAAGCATATCCCCAACACCCTTAAAAATATCGGGGACTCCTTCCCAGTCCTGAGCTCTGACTCCTCTTTGTTCTGCATATCCCAAACTACTTACAGGGATATTACTATTGTTAAGGATATATGCATCCAGGTCCCCGTCTTTATCATAATCAAAGAAAGAGGCATGTGTAGAAAACCCCGTTTTAGCCAAATTATACTCTGAGGCCATTTCTGTAAAGGTGAGGTCGCCGTTGTTTATATAGAGGTCATTATCATGATTATTTGCCTTCATATTGCCGGCATTGCTCACATAGATATCAAGTAAGCCATCCTGGTTTACATCAACCATAACAACTCCCGTAGACCATGGCTTTGATCCTTTAACCCCGGCTTGCTCCGAGATATCTTCAAACTTCAAATCCCCTTTGTTGAGGTAAAGACCGTTGGAAACCATATTGCCCGTCATATAAATATCGGCCAATCCATCATTGTTTATGTCACCTATGGCTACGCCACCTCCATTATAGAAATTTCTATATTTAAAAATGTTGAAGTTTTTTTGATTTTCAACTTTGTTTAGAAAGTCTATTCCCGTACGTTCAGAAGGTAAAAGAGTAAAGAGCGTTTGTTGGTTAATAGTATCGTCCTTAGAATTTTCCTTTTCTGAATTACACGATATGGTTATGGCAAGTAAAAGTATAAGACCTGCTATTTTTTTTAGTCCCGATATCTTCATATAGTTTATTCGTTAGTTTTAGCCAAAATAATAGGGGTATCATTATTAATGGTTACAATGTAGTAGTCTCTTCCTGCTATAGTAATATTTTTAAGATCTCTTGCCGGCCCGGGAACATCAAAATTCTGTTTGTTAACCTTCACAAACCCGCCTTTTTGATCATTTTGCAAAATTACGCCATGTAAGGCATCCATCCTACCTAATTGGGTGCTAATTTCATAATTATTACCTACAATTAACAAATCTTGATACCCATCTTTGTTGAAGTCATTTACTGCTATTGCCTTTATAGATGAGGACTGCGAAATAAGAGGTAATGGCTTCTTTTTAAATGTACCATTACCATCGTTTTCAAAATAACAGCTAGCCAATTCATATACCTTCATTTTACCAGCATTACTTAATTTGCTGGCAGAAAAAAGATCTTGCAGGCTTGCCTTTGCAAAATTCTTGTAAGAAAGAAATTCTTTGTTTAAAAAGGGCATCTGCTTTACCAACTCATCCTTGGATGCAAACGGGGTCTCTTTATCTTCATGAAAGTAGGTAACGATAGGATCTACAGTTCCGTTTTCATCAAAATCATAGCTGTATAGCGAAACAGGGTTTTGTTTAGAGGCGCTTAATTTACTATTCAGACCCCAATTACCACAGACCAGATCAATGTCTCCGTCATTATCAAAATCTTCGGCAACAATTGTGTTCCACCATCCATTGCTATAATCCAGGCCATTGTTTTTTCGTAATCCAAATCTCCCCTCATTGTTCATAAAAACAGTAACAGGCATCCAGTAACCAACGGTTATAAGGTCTTTATATCCATTACCATCGATATCTACCCAAATCAAGTCTTTGACAAGCCCAATATTTTGAAATTCCGGAGCTATTTCTTTAGTTACTTCCTCAAAAGCACCTTTGCCATCATTTTTAAACAAATATTGTTTTGGGATGCCACCAAATTCCAGAGGAAGCTGATCTGAAGCTATTGTAATATCCAAATCCCCATCGTTATCAAAATCTGAAGCAGTTACAACTGAAGCATTAATTTCAATATTTAGAAATGCCAAAGTATCTTTTTTTAAAGTACCCTTAGTATTTAGGTAAAGACGGGGCTGAAGGGGTTTTCCTTTTTTAAATTCGTTTCCTCCGCTAACTACCAATAAATCATTATAAAGATCTCCGTTAGCATCAAAAAAGACATGAGACACATCTTCGCTTATTGCATCCGACGCAAAAACAGAATCCTGAATTCTAATAAATTTACCTGTACTATCCTGTAAAAAAAGTGCGGATGCCTGTCCTTTAGCACCACCAATGAAGAGATCATCTTTAGAATCCTTGTTAACATCACTTATAGAAATGGAAGGGCCTTCATTTGTATTTGCAAAGGGCACAAGGGGATCTCGGTTGAATTCAAGAGTTGTGGGGTCTTGATGTTTAAAATCCAATGTTTCAGAAGTGTTAACAAGGAAACTTTTTACTGTTGATTTGGGTTTTTTATAAAAATCACCCTGTGCAAATTGCTCGTCAACTAATAAGCTCTGATTTGATTTAACAGATCTTATTGTTTGGAACTTCCCGTTAGGCCATATTACCCTTATGGAATCTATTAACGTATCCTGGCCAACACCCAGATGGATTTTGTTTGAAACAGCTGATAAATATCCTTTGGTTACAAAATTTTCCTGTTTCAAAATTCCATTCGTAGTATAAGCCACCACTTTAGTTCCAATACCAAACCTGTTTTTCTTATCACCATTTAAAGAGATCTTAATAAAATTATTGCCGGTATTTTTATCTGACTTATTTTCGAGAAGATAGGCTTCCTCATTAAGGTTGTTCACAACAAGGTCCAAATCCCCATCATTGTCCAAATCGGCATAAATACAGCCATTACTGAATGAAGCTTCTTCATGATACCACTCTTCAGTAACATTTTTAAAAGAAAGATTTTTACCATTCTTAAACAGATAGTTGGCCACTTTTTTTTCGGGTAATTCCTTGATAAAAGCCATATCCGTTTCTGTCATCCCTTCACTTATCCTTTTTTGAATATTCTCATTGGCTATGAAGCTAATAAAATCCATATCATTGGTAGCACCTTTTATGCCATTGGATATGAACAAGTCTTTAAAACCATCGTTATCATAGTCTGCGGCAAGAACGCCCCAGGACCATTCTGTGGCAGAGATTTTGGATAGGTTTGCTATTTCACTGAAATTTTCAGCACCGAGGTTTAGGTGCAGGGTATTTTGCATATACTGCGGGGCATATCCATTTTTTAAATAGTATTGGTAGGTTGGAAATGAATACTCTAATCCAGATGTTTTATAAGTTTCCAAATCTTCCGGGAGCATGTCTAAAGAAAGGATATCGGTTAGCCCATCATTGTTTAAATCTGCAAGATCGTTACCCATTGAATAATGGGTAGTATGACCCAAGCACCTACTATCTGAGGAAATAAGTTCTTTAAAGGTGCCGTCTCTTTGGTTTATATACAAATAATCATTTTCAAAAAAATCATTACCCACGTAAATATCAGGATATCCATCATCATTTATATCGCTAACTCCAAGCCCCAATCCATATCCAATTTTACCTTGGAAAATACCGGCCTCTTTTGAAACATCCTTATACATTCCATCATCATTCCTATAGAGACGATCACCGGAAAGGGAATCTATTTCTGAACGTTGAGAGCCCTTTCCATAGGTTCTGTTTGGATGTACGGAATGGTTTAAGAGATACATATCCAGATCCCCATCCAGATCATAATCAAGAAATGCTGCCTGCGTTGAGAGGCCACTAAAATCCAGGCCGTAGGAAGATGCTTCTTCATTAAATATTGGAATGCCTTTTTTATTTACCCCCTTGTTGATAAAGAGCAGGTTTCTGCCCTTCATTCCTCCATAATTGCTGACTTTACAAACATAAATATCAAGTAAACCATCATGGTTAATATCAACATGCGTAGCTCCTGTGCTCCAGTTTCCCGGATTATTAATATTGGCCACCTTGGTGACATCTTCAAATTTTAATCCTCCTTTGTTAATGTACAGTTTATCTTCACCCTGATTGGCCGTAAAATAAAGATCTACCAGGCTATCATTATTAAAATCAGCCGAAACCACGCCTGCTCCATTGTAATAATACAGATAGTTTAGAATATTAAGCTCAGGGGTATCAATTAGCTGGTTCTTAAAATAAATTCCAGAATGGGCAGAGTCAACTTTGTTAAACAGTTTCTCCTTCTTTTCAGTACAGGCGCTAATTACTAAAAATAAGCTTAAAGAAAGTCCTAAAATCCTTTTCATTTATGCTCCATAAATTGGACGGCAAGATAATGAAACTAGAAGAAATAGGTATGTAATACTAGTTAATGTTTACCCTATTAACAGTGTAAAATTAAACATCCCCGGGAGTTAAAAGTGTACTAAGAGGTAAAAATAAAGAGTCGAATATATTCGACTCTTTACATTATATTTTAAAATTTAAATTAGTTCCAAAAGAGGGCATAAATAGTAGCGATAATGATCATTACTGCGAAGGCTCCAATATTGAATTTTGCGCTGGTATTGAACAGACCTTTTGCAAGCGGGATTCCTTTTGAATCATCCTTGCCCTTATTTTGATTAAGACTAACAAAAACTATAACCAGCATAGTAAGTAGCGTTGTATATCCCATCTGGTCCAGAAAGGGGACATCCACAAAAATTAGACTCTCAGACCAACCACTAGGAGCTACTTTGAAATAAAAAGCTATAGGGATAGATACCAATGCGCCAACGATAGCGGCCCTATTGGTTGTTTTCTTCCAAAATAAGCCTAATATAAATACGGCCAAAATGCCGGGACTTACCAATCCTGTCCATTCCTGTATAAACTGGAATGCCTGATCTATTCCTCCCAATAATGGGGCCATGATACAAGCAATAATAAGCGCAGCGGCAGCTGAAAGACGACCCACATTCACTGTCTTCTTGTCAGAGGCATTTGGATTAATATATTGCTTATAAATATCCATGGTAAAAATGGTGGATGTAGAATTTAACATAGAGGCCAGGGAAGATACAATGGCAGCTGCCAAAGCCGCAAAAGCAACTCCTTTGAGTCCGGTTGGTAAAAATTGTAATAGCCACGGATATGCTTTATCTGCTTGTTCAAGGGAAGGTAGATTTTGTTGTCCGACTTCTCCAAGGCGATTTAAAATCTCGGCATCATGGATCATTACAAATGCTGCAATGCCAGGTACAACAACAATTACCGGAATAACTATTTTTAAAAAGGCAGCCAGAATTATTCCCTTTTGTGCTTCTCTTAAAGACTTAGCTGCCAATGTTCTCTGAATAATATATTGGTTAAAACCCCAATAATATAAGTTAGCCACCCACAGCCCACCAACAAGAACCCCCAATCCGGGCAGATTAGCATATTCCGGATTGGTTTTATCCAGTATCATGACAAATTTTTCGGGGACAGTTTCGTAAACTATTATGAGACCTTCCAGAACTCCCTGCCCGTCGGAGACTGTATTTAATGCTAAATACGACGTAACTAAACCTCCAAAGACCAGAAAAATAACCTGAATCACATCTGTCCAGGCAACGGCAGAAAGACCTCCATAAAGGGAATATGCCGACGCGAATAATGACAGCCCAATTACACCATAAACCATAGGAATCCCCATTATTGTTTCTAATGCCAGTGAACCTAAGTACAAAACAGAAGCCAGGTTTACAAAAACGTACAGTGCAATCCAAAATACAGCTAAGATAGTTTTTAGAGTTGTGGAAAAGCGTTGCTCTACAAACTCGGGGATCGTATAAAGACCTTTTTCTATAAAAATTGGCAGGAAAAATTTACCTACGATAAGTAAAGTGATTGCCGCCATCCATTCATAGGATGCTATGGCTAATCCTACCGCAAATCCTGAACCTGACATCCCGATAAACTGTTCGGCCGAAATATTGGCTGCTATAAGGGAAGCTCCAATAGCCCACCAGGGTAACGATTTACTAGCAAGGAAATAATCTTCGGCATTCTTTTGATGCCCTTTTTTATCTCTGGACACCCACAAACCAACCCCTAAAATTAATAAGGCATATGCGACAAAAATAAAATAATCCCAAAATCCGAAAGATGATGTCATAATTAGTTTGGTTGGTAGTTTAATAACTGCTAATTGCTCAATTTGGGTAAAACTCTTCTTTAATTAAAAAAATGCCTTGAAATTTATTGAGTTTTAACTTTATGGTTATAGGTATTGGTTCACTATATTTTCAAACAATTCCTGTTTACCGCTATGTAATTCTAATTCACCATTAGATTTTGCAATGTCATAAAGATCATTCAGATCTAATTTCCCAAGTTCATAATCCTTCCCTTTACCCGAATCAAAGGATTGGTAACGCTTTTTTCTCAGGTCATTATAAGGCGAAGAAGTCATTATCTTGTCGGCAATAAGCAATGCCCTGGCAAAGGTATCAGCACCACCAATATGTGCGTAAAATACGTCATCCAGATCAGTGGAATTCCGCCTAATTTTAGCATCAAAATTAATTCCACCGCCCTGCAAACCCCCTGCTTTCATAAATGTGAGCATGGCTTCAGTTACTTCAGTAATATTATTAGGAAACTGATCTGTGTCCCAGCCGTTCTGATAATCACCCCTATTTGCATCAATACTTCCCAGCATGCCATGAGCAGCGGCAACTTCCATTTCGTGTTGCATAGTATGACTTGCCAGGGTAGCATGATTAACTTCAAGATTCAACTTAAAATCATCTTGTAAACCATACTGATGTAGAAATCCAACAACTGTGGCAGCGTCAAAATCATACTGATGCTTCATAGGTTCCATGGGCTTTGGTTCTATAAAGAACGTTCCCTTGAAGCCCTGTTGCCTGGCATAATCTCTTGCTGTTGCTAAAAAACGACCCATATGGTCCAATTCGCGTTTCATGTCAGTATTTAATAAAGACATATAACCTTCGCGGCCTCCCCAAAAAACATAATTCTCGCCATCAAGGGCCATAGTGGCATCGAGAGCTAGTTTTATCTGGCCACCAGCCCTCGCTAATACATTAAAATTGGGATTAGTAGAGGCGCCATTCATATATCTGGGATTAGAAAAACAATTGGCCGTACCCCATAAAAGTTTTACTCCCGAAGCTGTTTTTTTCTCTTTAATATAGTCGACAATGACTGAGAGTCTCTTTTCAGATTCTGAAAATGAGTCACCTTCTCTTACCAGATCAAAATCATGGAAGCAGAAATAATCAAATCCCATTTTTGTAATAAACTCAAAGGCAGCATCGGCCTTGGCTTTTGCCGCATCTATAGGGTCGCTAAATTTATCCCAGGGAAAATTTTGTGTACCCGGTCCAAAGGGATCGGACCCTACGCCACAAAAAGTATGCCAGTAGGCCACGGCAAATCTTAAATGTTCTCGCATGGTTTTACCCGCCACAAGTTGTTCGGGATTATAGTATTTAAATGCCAGCGGATTATCAGATTCTCTGCCTTCAAAGGGAATTTCGCCAATTCCTTTATAGTATTCCTTGTTTCCAATAAGTGCCATATTAGTTGTTTTTTAATGTTATCTCCAATTGGGTTTTCCAAAGATTGTAAGCTATGCTATATTCATTTTTTTCGGATGAAGGGGAATAACTCATAATATAGTCATTATCCATTATTTGTTTCCCGAATGCCGTATAATTTCCATCATACAGCAGACAGGCTCTGGCGGCACCTATAGCACCGGTAGTATTGTATATTTCAATATCCTGTTCTATTAAGGTGGCTATGGTATTTGAAAAAATAGTAGACCTGAATAAGTTATCATTACCTGCCCTTATTACTTCTGGCTTTATACCATCTGTTTTAAGTATTTCCATTCCATAAACAAAAGAAAAAGCAATCCCTTCAAGAGCAGCTCTGCAAAGATGAGCTTTGGAATGTATATTTAAGTTTATGTTTCCTATTTGTGCTCCTAAATCCTTATTGTTTAGCATGCGTTCCGGGCCATTGCCAAATGGTAAAATAATAACTCCTTCTGAACCAATCGGAACTTTTGCAGCTAACTCATTCATTTCCAGATAGGACTCGACCTTTAAATTATTTAATAGCCATCTGTACATAATTCCAGCGCCATTTACACATAATAGTTTACCTATGCGTCTGCGCTGCGACGAATAATTTACATGGGCAAAATTATTGACACGGGAACTTTCTTTAACCGACAGATTATCAGTAATTGCATAAACTACTCCGGAGGTACCCCCTGTTGCAGCTACTTCACCCGGATTAAATACATTTAGTGAGAGGGCATTATTAGGTTGATCTCCGGCACGGTAAAGGATAGGGGTCCCTTCTGCCAGACCGGTTTCCCTGGCTCCTATGGACGTGATATGACCCTGGTCTGAAAAAGTATTCACTATATCAGGAATAAGCTCTAAGTCTATTCCATAGTATTCCATAAGCCAACCCGCAATTTGTTCCTCTCTAAAATCCCAGAATATACCTTCTGAAAGCCCTGAAATGGTGGTATTAATTTCCCCACTCAATTTATAGGCAATATAGTCGCCCGGGAGCATTGCTTTAAAACATTTCTTATAAAGATCGGGTTCATTTTCCTTAACCCATTTTAATTTAGAAGCTGTAAAATTTGCCGGGGAATTCAAAAGTTTTTGCGCACAGGTATCGTGCCCAAGATCATCAAATGCTTTTCTACCAATAGACACAGCTCTGCCATCACACCATATAATTGATTTTCTTAAGGGCAAACCTTGTTTGTCAACCAGTACAAGGCCATGCATTTGGTAAGAGATGCCAACACCTTTTATTTCACCGGGATGAACTTTAGTTTCTTTTAGTATTTTCTTTGTGGCATTACAAAGATGTGTCCACCAATCATCAGGATCCTGTTCTGCCCATCCTTTTTTTCCGGAGAGCATGCTCATTTCCTTTTTGGGTTCACTAATTACGGCCAGGCTTGTACCCGTAGACATTTCTACCAAGGCTGCCTTTATTGAAGAACTTCCAAGGTCATAGCCTATAGCGTACATATTCAGGGATTGATTATTGACGCCTTAAGATATTGTTTTTATGGGTATATGACAAGTAAACAAAAACAAAAAAACCCTGATCATATAGATCAGGGTTTTTTAAAAATTAACTTAAAAAAAACTTCTTAATATCCCGGATTCTGAACCAGATTAGGGTTAAGAATAACCTGAGTTGCGGGAATAGGAAATAATTCTTTATCTGCATTACCAATAGCAGAAGGGTCTTTAAATTCCCAATCGCGGGTGTATTGACCAAATCTAATCATATCTTGACGTCTCCAAAACTCTATATATAGTTCTCTGCCTCTTTCATCTAGCAAAATTTGTTCTGTAATGCTACCCAATGGAGTAGCACCACGCAATACTCTTAAATCATTTACCATTGATAATGGGTCGCCTCCACTTCTAAGAAGTGCTTCTGCCTTCATTAAATGAGCATCTGAATATCTGAAAAAGATTTCATGTGATGTGAAACCGCCATATCTAGGATTGTACTTAAGCACCCTGATACCCGTTACTTCATCATTATCAACTAGGCTTGGCGCTCCTGTGGCGGCATTAATAAATTCTCTTGAAAAGTTCAAAGGGTCACCACCTCGCTCAGTAAGAGCAGAACCGTCAGGACCATATTGTTGTCCTTTAAGGAAACCAAAACCAATATGCGTACCGTCTGCGATCCCGTCACCGTCGTCATCAACCGTACCATCTGCACCTGCTGGTTCTCCCTGAAATGGCACACCACCTCTTCTTTCTTCCTGGGGGCCTCCTAAAACATTATCTTCAGGGCCTTCAAACAGATCATAGAATTCAGAAAGTGTAGAAAAGCCATTCCAGCCACCAGATTGCTCAGGTGTAACATTATTGTAATGCAGACCATTCCAAATCCTATTACCAACACCTGTATTAATCCACCATATGGTTTCATCATCTGGTGTATCTCTAAATATATCAAAATAACCCGCCTGCAAGGCGTATCCATCGCCTGAAATTTGATCTACCAAGGCGATCACGGCGGCCATATCAGCGGAATCTGCACTACCGGATCCATTGAGTATATGTCTGTTCAAATGAACTTTAGCCAATAAATATCTGGCTGCGGCTTTAGAAACATTAACGTTTTCAGCGCCAGATGGCCCTGTGGCAGGAAGTCCGGAAATAGCGGCCTCTAAATCAGCAATTATAAAAGCTATAGCGTCTTCACCAGTCAATACTTCAGGATCCGCCAATGGTGCGGCTTCAGTATCTCTAAAAGGTACCTGGGCAAAATGGTCTAAAATTACATATACGGCTAAACCTCTGAAAAAAGATGCAGCAGCCCTAGAATCTGGTGAAGATGCAGACCTGGGGTCTAATACTTCACTGGCTGTGAGTTGTAACTCATTCCATTGATTCCAAACGTTTGTAATATACTGATGATCAGGAGTCCAGGTATGCTGGTGCAATTGTCTCCATATTCCATTATCACCCCAGTCAGAACCTCTTGTAGGAACTAACATTTCTGGTGTTGTAACCTCACTTAGTGCATACAGGTTTGCCTGGTCACCAATGTATCCGTTTATGGAATTATACATTGCAGTAACTTGGCTTGCTGCTTCTTCGGCAGTTGCAATACCCTCAAAATTAGGGGCAAGCAAAGAATCAGTCGCTTCGATTTCCAGATCGGTACAAGAAAAAAATAGTGCCAATGCAGGTAACGAAAACATCAAAATTTTTGATCGTGTTTTTAAATAATTAATCATTGCAGTTTTTTTTAAATTAAAATTTAGCATTTATACCTAAAGTTACTGTCAGTGGTCTCGGGTATGTAGTATAATCTATTCCCTGACTTGGAATTCCATTTCCAAAAGAACCCGTGTTGGCCGTAACCTCTGGATCAAGACCGGAATAGCCAGTAAACAGTAATAAATTCTGTCCGGTTAATGAAAACCTTAAGTTTTTAAGTACTCCGTCACTACTAAGAGGCACTTTGTACCCAACCGTTGCGTTTTGTAAACGTACAAAATCTCCTTTTTCTAAATATAGCGTAGAAACTTCTTGAGATAAAAGTGCTACTCCTTCCGGATCTGCATTTCTTGAGGTCTCAAAGGTAGGCCTGTTTAAGAATGCATTTCTTGTATTGTTATAAACCGAGAATCCAAACTGACCTGCAAAGAAGATATTGGCGTCCCATCTGCCTGAATTAAAATTAAGGGTAAGCCCTGAAACAACATCAGGTACGGCGTCCTCGCCAACAAAATCTTTTTCGTCTGCATTAAAGTTCGGGTTTCCACTGGCGTCTTCAGAATAAGTTGCCATATAGTAAGAGAAAATAGATATTCCTTCTCCCAGGCGCTGAGCAAATGCTTGAGAAAGTCCCGGACCATTTAGTTCTGCAAAATCTGCCGTTGTACCTTCTAAACCTTTAACCTTATTGTCGTTATAGGAGATATTAAATGCTCCTGAAAAGGTCACATCATCGTTTTGAATAAAATCATAGGCCACGGAAAATTCTACCCCTTTGTTGATTAACTTACCATTTTCAAGGTTTTTAAAGACAAAAGGATCAAAAGCCGGTGCTGCCGCCGCTTGTCTAAACAAGAGATCTTTAGTATCCCTTTTATAGAAGTCAAGAGAGCCGGTCAAACGATCGAGGAAGAAACCAAAATCGAATCCAATATTATAATCGAAGGTCTCTTCCCACTTTAAATCAGGATTTTGTACTGAAACGGTTTCCAGACCTGGTCTGTTTATTTGACCATCGTTCTCAATGTTTGGTGTAGCAAAACGCTGTCTTTTAACAAACTGGCCATAAGTTAAACCATCCTGGTTACCCGTGATACCAGCACTTAATCTCAATTTTAATGTAGAAAACGCAGGACCTATAAAATCTTCTTCATTGGCCTTCCATGCAAAGGCACCAGAAGGGAAATAACCATATTGGTTGTCGGGTGCAAATTTGGACGAACCATCTGCTCTAAAAGTTGCTGTAAAAAGGTATTTGTTATGCAAGCTGAAATTTCCCCTTACAAAGAAAGATTGTAATTCATCCGTATTATCAAAATTATTTGCCCAGACAGAAGCATATTTTCTACCCTCAATACTACTTAGTGTACCTGCATCATTAAATGGGACAAGCGTGTTTATAAAAGTATTGGAATTGTCGAAACCAAATTGTTGGTATGGGCCTGCTATGCTACGAGCTGCATTATCTATATCAAGTCTTAAGTTTTCACCCATTTGGTTCAGGTTAGTTTCCGGTGTACCCCAACCCTGAGAATTAAATCCTTGTCTATGAAAATCCTGATAGGTAAAACCTATAATAGCATCTAAATTGGAGTTGGTCCAATCTTTTTGCCAATTCAGTGTTGCTTCAAGCAATTTACTTGATGCTCGCAATTCATTGTGCGAGGCCTGCCCATTACCACTCACCCTGTCCTGATTTGCAACCAGAGGTGAAATAATAGCCTGGGCAGTAGCGTTAGAGTCATCATAACCTACAGTTAGTTTTGCTCTCAATTCACTGTCATCATCATCAATAATATCATAAGAAGTAGCAAAATTAATTAATGACCTATCTGTATTAGTCTTTTGTTGAAAATAAGCCAAAAAGTTGGCAGGGTTTAACAAGTTACCCGGAATAGAGAAATCTGGATCATTTGGCCATGTTGGGTTTGCAGAATATGTCGCTCCAATTAAGTTACCACTGGCACCGGACCCACCACTAACTTGCGGGGCCAAATCATTAACTCGCGCAATTGAGGCCTGTAAATCAAATTTTAGTCTGTCATCAACAAAACGTTGACTGACATTTACTCTTCCTGTAATTCTTTCCTGCGAAGACTTTGCAATAACTCCAAAGTTTTTTCCATAAGAAAAAGTAGCTCTTACATTACCACTACCGTAATTATTGGAATATGACAAATTGGAAACAGGAGAAGCCACAGTATTTAAAACTACTGACTGCCAGTCTGTATTATTGCCTTCATCAATATCATCTGCAATTGCCTGTGAGCGTAATGCCGCTGTTTGAGCTAAAAATGTCGGGCCATCAAAAAGGTCAAAATTTTCTCTTGGCGTTGCAATACTAAGGGTTTGATCAAATTCCCATGAACCACCTTGAGCAGATTTTCCACTTTTTGTTGTTACTATTACCACCCCGTTAGCACCCCTTGACCCGTAGATGGCCGTTGCAGAAGCATCTTTTAAGATAGAGATACTTTCAATATCAGCCGGGTTAATAAAGTTTAATGGGTTTCTTGAAGCATTTGCACCACTAACTACATCGCCGCCACTGGGAGTAGTAGATTCTGATGATAACGGAATACCATCTACAACGAAAAGCGGATTATTGTTGGATCGGATAGAATTTGCACCCCTTATCCTAATGTTTACTCCAGCACCAGGTTCACCACTAGCCTGGGTAATTTGAACCCCGGCAGTTTTACCCTGTATCAATTGCTCAGGAGAAGCAATAATACCACTATTAAAGTCCTCCGAATTAATTGCTGAAACAGCACCTGTAGCATCTTTTACCGTAGTAGTACCATAACCGATAATTACTACTTCATCCAATGCCTGTGCATCTTCTTCCATTAATACATTAATAGTAGTTCTTCCATTTAATTGGACTTCCTGAGTAGTGTAACCAATATAACTAATAACCAGTGTGGCATCGCTGTCCACATTGTTTATTGTATAGTTACCATCAAAGTCTGTCTGCGTACCGTTGGTAGTTCCTTTTACAACAACACTGGCCCCTGGTAAAGGACCATTTGCATCGTTAACTGTACCTGATACTTCTTGCGCTTTTGCAAGTCCGAAGCTTAAAATAGCCCCAACCAGTAAAAAGCTCTTTAGTAGCGTAATCTTCATAAAAAGTTAATTTTGAGTTTAGTTAATTTTAGTACCAAAGGTTAAACCTATGTAAAAAATATGTTAATATCTTACTCTTATTATTAGTTATTAACAACGAAAACGGTTTCGTGTTAATAACTTTTGTTAAATATGAGCTTAATAAATCAGTATTGGCAAGATTATATTAACCCTATTTTTATGGTTCAATCTTTGTTAAAAACGAAACAAATATAATATTTTTTTTATACTGCAAGCTAATAAAGATAATAGTTTATATGGTTTTAATCCTTTTTATATGTTAAAAAATGGATATATTTATATAATATCTACATTTAGATTACTTTAACATTTACTCTATTTTGATTATTTAACATTTGAAAAAAAAGATTACTCTTAAGCAAATTGCCAGCGAATTAGAAGTGTCCATTTCAACAGTATCAAAGGCGCTAAAAAACAGTCGTGAAATAAGCAAAGATACGACGGAAAAAATTCAGGCCTTTGCTAAACTTTACCACTACAAACCAAACAATATTGCCATAAGCCTTAAAAACAGGCGCACAAAAAATATAGGAGTAATTATACCGGATATAGTTCATCATTTTTTTACAACAGTTTTCAGAGGGATAGAAAAATTCGCAGATACCAAAGGGTACAATGTTATTGCATGTGTATCAGATGAATCATTTGAAAAGGAAGTTATCAATATGGAGTTGTTGGCAAACGGTAGTATTGATGGATTTATTATGGCGTTATCTGCAGAAACACAGCTCAAAAATGATTTCCACCATTTAAAGGAAATAATTGATCAGGGTATGCCATTGGTCCTATTTGACAGGGTTACAGATGAGGTAATTTGTGATAAGGTAGTTATTAACGACTTCGACGCTTCTTATATGGCGGTAAAAAAACTAATAGAAAATGGCAGAAAACGAATAGCCCTGATCACAACCGAAAGTTATTTAAATGTAAGTGAAAAAAGGGCTCAAGGTTATTATAAGGCTCTTAAAGACCATAATCTGGACCTGGATGAAAGTTTAATTTTGCGTTTACCTTATCAATTCGAAGATGAAACAAAGAGTGAAGCCTTCTTTGCTTCAAACAATATGGATGCGGTTTTATGCGTAAATGAAATTTTTGCGGTCAGAGCTATGAGAATTGCTCAGAGAAATGGAATGAAAATCCCGGGAGATGTTGCTTTCATTGGTTTTACAGATGGAATTATTTCTAAACTGGCTACGCCTGCACTTACATCCATTGCCCAACATGGAGAACGAATGGGTGGAATTGCAGCTAGAATGCTTATTGAGAAGATAGAAAGAGATGATGAAATTGACTTAGATGAGGAAACTTTTAGGACAGAAGTTATTGAAGCAACGTTGATTGAAAGAGAATCTACAAATAATTAATTATAACAGATTAACATTAAAATGAAAAAAACCGGATTCATATTCGATTTAGACGGAGTAATTGTGGATACTGCGAAATACCATTATCTGGCCTGGAAAAATTTGGCCGATGAACTGGGCATTTCTTTTACTGAAGAGGACAATGAGAAATTCAAAGGGGTTAGCCGTAAAAGGTGTCTCGAACTTTTATTAGAAATGGGGAATATTTCTGTTTCAAAAGAGCAGTTCGAAACATGGTTGCAGGATAAAAACGAGGACTATCTGAAATATATTTCCAATATGGACGAAAGTGAAATACTTCCCGATGTGCCCAAAGTACTGGGATACCTCAAAGGGATAGGAATTCCAATGGCACTTGGTTCTGCAAGTAAAAATGCTATTTCAATTTTGGAAAAGGTGGAGTTAATGCCATATTTTGACACTATAGTCGATGGAACTCAGGTAACCAAAGCTAAACCAGATCCTGAGGTTTTTTTGATAGCAGCAAAAAAATTAGGGGTAGAACCGAAAAATTGCGTGGTTTTTGAAGATGCATTGGCCGGGATAGAGGCTGCTAATACAGCTGGCATGAAGAGTATAGGAATTGGTGACGTGAACATTTTGTCTGATGCTGACTACGGTTTTAATAACTTCACTGAAATAGATCTTGGTTTTTTAAATGACCTCATATTAGTACTAAAGAGTAAAAATTAAGGCATTTATCCTGCAAATAATACTTATTTGCCTATTTTAATCAATTCTTAGAAAAGATTATAAAACATTAGCATATGAATAAAGAATATATCAAAGCAGACCAATGGTCAATAATCGAAGAAGGCTTTAATAGTGAGAACGTAAAATCTTCTGAGAGCCTCTTTAGTATTGGAAATGGCGCTATGGGACAGCGCGCAAATTTTGAGGAACAGTACTCCGGTCCCACTTTCCAGGGGAGCTATATTGCCGGGGTTTATTACCCGGATAAAACAAGAGTAGGTTGGTGGAAGAATGGTTATCCAGAATATTTTGCCAAAGTATTAAATGCACCTAATTGGATAGGGATCAACGTTTTTGTTGATAAAGAAGCTTTAGATCTTAATACTTGCACTAATATTAATGGCTTCAGGAGAGAACTCAATATGCAGGGGGGTTGGTATAAAAGAAGCTTCACGGCTACCTTACCAAATGCTATAACCGTTGAAGTTGAAGTAGTTCGGTTTTTGAGTTTGGATATTGATGAAGTAGGGGCCATAAAGTATAAAATTACACCAGTAGATAGAAATGCGTCTATTCGTTTTGTTCCATATTTAGATAATGGTATTACTAATGAGGACAGCAATTGGGATGACAAATTCTGGAATGTTACTAATGTGAGTTCTGAAGGAAAACAAGCCTTTATAGAAGCTCATACCATGAAAACTCATTTTGAGATTTGCACTTTTATGGAATGCCAATTAACTTCTAATGGAACTGAAGTGCCTGGAGATGTTTCAGAAGATGTCAAAGAATTATGGGTTGGGCATGAATATACTCATACGGCAAAGCAAGGTGAAGCCGTCACTTTTTATAAATATGGAGGTTATACAGTTTCCAGAGATCACCAGCCAGATGAATTGGTGAATGCCGCGAAAAAGACCCTTAAATCTGCTACTTCGATTGGGTTCGATGAATTATTGGAAAAACAAATATCTACCTGGGCCAAAATTTGGGAGATGAGTGACATAAGCATTCAGGGTGATGTAAAAGCTCAGCAGGGCATTCGTTTTAATATATTTCACTTAAATCAAACTTATTTAGGTACGGATTCCAGACTAAATATAGGCCCAAAAGGATTTACAGGAGAGAAATATGGAGGTAGTACCTATTGGGATACCGAAGCTTATTGTATTCCTTTTTATATGGCAACCAAAGATCACCTTGTGGCAAGGAATCTACTACAATATAGATACAATCACCTTGAAAAGGCCATTGAGAATGCCCAGAAATTAGGTTTTGTTAATGGAGCAGCCTTATACCCTATGGTAACAATGAATGGGGAAGAATGCCATAATGAATGGGAAATTACTTTTGAAGAAATCCACCGTAATGGGGCAATTGCATTTGCCATATATAATTACTACCGTTTTACAGGAGACTATTCATATATTCCTGAAATGGGGCTCGAAGTACTTATAGGTATTTCTCGTTTCTGGGGGCAAAGGGCTACATTTTCCAAAGACAAAAATAAGTTTGTAATACTAGGTGTGACGGGCCCTAACGAATACGAAAATAACGTTAGTAACAATTGGTATACCAACTACCTTGCAAAATGGTGTATGGAATATACGCTGGAACAGCTACAAAAAGTAAAAGAAGGGTATAAAGAAGACTATACGCGTATTATTGGACGAACTTCACTCACTCAAACGGAGACTGATAAGTGGGAAGAGATTTCACAAAATTTGTACTTTCCTTACTCAGAAGATTTACAAATTTACTTACAGCAAGATGGATTCCTTGACAAAGAACTTATCACTGTTGATGATCTGGATGTTTCACAAAGGCCAATTAATCAAAAATGGAGCTGGGATAGGATTTTGCGTTCTCCATATATAAAACAAGCAGATACTTTACAGGGATTTTATTTATTTGAAGATCATTTTAGTATCGAAGAACTTGAAAGACATTTCGATTTCTATGAACCATTTACCGTCCATGAATCGTCATTATCGCCTTGTGTACACAGCATTCAGGCTGCCAAATTAGGCAGAATGGAGCAGGCATACCAATTTTATTTGCGTACTTCAAGATTGGATCTGGATGATTATAACAAAGAGGTGGAAGAAGGTTTACATATTACTTCTATGGCAGGAACATGGATGAGTATTGTAGAGGGATTTGGCGGTATGCGTATGAAAGATGATAAACTATCTTTTGCACCAAAAATTCCAAAGCAATGGAAATCCTATTCATTTAAAGTAAATTTCAGAAATCGCATCATTAAGGTAAATGTCACAGAACATCAGACTAGTTTTGAATACGACGGCACTGCAGAAATGACTATACGGGTAAATGACAAAAGGGTTCTTTTAAAACCATCTCAGGAAACTATTGAAACAAATACCTAAAGGTCGGGTTTGATCATTTTTTACCTTATTGAATCATTTTACTCAGATTGTATATGGCAATAAATTAACCCATGATGAAAATTGGATGGTTAGTAAAATCATTAGTTTTAACTGGTATGCTCTTTTTGATAGTATCTTTTTCATCTGCTCAAATAGATAGAGTTGAGCCTCCTAATTGGTGGCTGGGGTTCAAGAACACCAGATTACAGCTAATGTTATATGGTAAGGGAATTGGCGCATCCACCCCGTCAATTCTATATAATGGCGTAAGCCTGGAAGCTTTCTATAGGGCTGATAGCCCCAATTATTTATTCCTGGATATTACGATTGCCGCGGATACTTCTCCCGGTCTGATGGAAATTTTACTCACCACTGAAGGTGGAAATGAAATCTCCTATTCATATCCTTTGAATAAAAGGGAAAGACTATCTGAGGAATTTTTGGGTTTTGATTCTTCAGATGTAATCTATTTAATTACTCCGGATCGTTTTGCCAATGGTGATCCTGAAATAAATATTGTTCCGGGACTTCTTGAAAATAAGATCAACAGGAAAGATGATTATGCTCGTCATGGAGGCGATATTCAAGGAATTATTAAACACATAGACTATATTTCTACTATGGGGTTTACTGCATTATGGCCCACCCCTTTATTGATTAATGATATGCCCCAGTCCTCGTACCATGGCTATGCAATGACTGATTTTTACCAGGTGGATCCGCGTTTTGGGAATCTGGAGGACTATATTGTACTTTCAAAGAAAGCATCGCAAAGTGGAATAAAATTGATCATGGATCAGGTTGCTAATCATTGCGGATCTAATCATTGGTGGATGTCAGATTTACCATTTCACGATTGGGTTAACTTTCAATCAGATTATGAGGAAGGAGCAGAAGCGAAGGTTACAAACCACCGACGTACGGTAAATCAGGATCTTTATGCTTCAAAGGCAGATAAGGATCTAATGGATAATGGATGGTTTGTACCCTCAATGCCAGATTTAAACCAAAATAACCCATTTATGGCCAATTATATTATTCAGAATAGTATTTGGTGGATTGAGACTTTAAAACTTGGGGGGATCAGACAGGATACATATCCCTATCCCGATAAGGAATTTATGTCCAGATGGGCTGGTAGTATTATGCACGAATATCCAAAATTCAATATTGTCGGAGAGGAATGGACTTATAACCCACTTTTGGTTCGCTATTGGCAACAGGGGGTAACCAATTCAGATGGTTATGAATCTAACCTAAAAACTACAATGGATTTTCCATTACAGCGTACATTAATTGAAGCACTAAACGAGGAAGAGAATTCGGATTCCGGATTGGTAAAATTGTATGAAGGACTTGCCAATGACTTTGCATATCACGATCCTTCTTCGATTTTATTTTT
>CAZHWD010000153.1:0-1996 GCA_964536335.1 uncultured Eudoraea sp.
CCATAAATATCATCGGCTCCCATTCCATCAGCACGATTAGATGCAAAATAGCCCCGTTTATTTTCCTCGTTTATAATATAGGAAAAATCATCCCTGTTACTATTCACAGGTTCCCCGACATTTAAGACCGTTTTAGCTGAATTCTCATATTTGATTTTAATTCCGAAAATATCCAAGCCCCCAAGACCAGGATGACCATCTGAAGAGAAATAAAGGATATTTTCACTGCTAACAAACGGGAATGTTTCACGCGATTCAGTATTTATTGGGGTTCCCAAATTTATTGGTGAACCAAAGGTGCCATCCTCATTTATAGAAACTTTGTAAATATCGGATTCTCCTTTTGAATCAGCCATATCTGCAGCAAAATAGAGCGTTTTTTCATCTGGGCTTAAAGCCGGGTGTGCAATAGAATAACTATCACTGTTAAAGGGTAACTCTTCCAGACTAGACCATTCGCCATCCTTCCAGTTAATCCTGAAAATTTTTAATCTTATTACACCCTCTTCATCTTTTGTAGATTTACCATCAATAAAGTTATTCCTTGTAAAATATATAGTATTACCATCTTTTGTGGCTACCGAAGTTGATTCATGGAGTCTGGTATTTATCATATTCATCTTTACCACCTGGTTACTTGAACTACTGTCTGCATTCACCTTATATATATCCAGAAAATCTTTGGAATTCCATGTATGCCTGTATCTGGCGAGATTTCCAGTGTCGCGGTCTGAAGAAAAGATCAAACCCTCTTTATAAAATGCAGGTGCAAAATCTGAATATTTGGAATTGTGCTCAAAGAGCTCAATATCATAACGGCCGGAATTTCTGGCAATTTCATCCTTATAATCCTTTGCTGTTTTAAGTATTTTTGAACGCAAATCATTTGATGTCATTTCCGCGAAACGAGCCAAAATAGAGTCGGAATTCTTATAATCGCCCAAAGTTTTAAGTGTTTGGCCATACCTAAAAAAATATTCCGGACCTACTTCGGAGCCATAGGTTTCAATAAGTTGTTTATATATCTTTTCGGCCTCTTCATAATCGGCATTAAAATAATATGAATTTCCCAATTTCTGCAGGAGATCACTATTCACATATCCCTTATCCAGAACTTTTTTATATATATCAATGGCGGGACTAAATGAATATTCTGCATACTTCTTATCACCCTTGACTACGCCTCTTTCCTGTGCAATTGTCGTTGCCAGTAGAAATACTGTCAGGAGAGTAGTTAAGAGTATCTTATTTGTCATTTAATAAAATTTTAAAAGAATCGAGGTGATACTAAACGCCGAAATGATTTGACCAATTCGAATCTTAGGAATACTTCAAACGATCCATCATTAAACCGAGTACTACCTAATTCTGTTGTTTCTCTATCATAAGCAAGACCAAGCATTAGCTGATCAGATATTTGAAATCCAATTAATGCACTAAAAGCCGCGTCCCATCTGTAAGCCAAACCAAAGGAGAATTTCTCATTTAATAAAAAACTTGCCGAAAGATCTATTTGCAGAGGTGCTCCACCTACTGCTTTAGTAAGTAAGGCTGGTTTAAACTTAAGTTGACTGTTTAAGTCAAGAACAACTCCGGTGATTAAATAAAAATTGATTTTTTCCTTGGAAAGGAATTGTACACTATTCGAATCGCGTTGAGAGTTATCAAAATAATCTGACTCAATTAATCTTGGAGTTGATACCCCCACATAAAATTTATTGGTATGATAATAAACTCCCAAACCAAAGTTCGGGGAGAATTTGTTATCTATATTATCCCCTGAAATAGGTTCTTCATCAAAATTATTCAACCCGGCAAAATCCAGGTTTAACAAACTACCACCAAAGTTAAGACCGAAAGACAATTTACCTTCGAACGATACATCAATGGTATACGATATTACCCCATCCAAATAAGTTTCCTGAACTACGCCATCACCTATATTATCATTTATAATAGATACTCCATAGCCTAATTTGCTATTCCTTACAGGCGA
>CAZHWD010000154.1:0-4662 GCA_964536335.1 uncultured Eudoraea sp.
ATTTTCTTTAAAAGGAAAATGGAAGAGTTTTTTTAATAATGACAATCCGATAGTTTTGGAACTGGGTTGTGGCAAAGGAGAATATACCATTGGCCTGGCGAAGCTGGATAGATCGAGGAATTTTATAGGTATTGATATTAAAGGAGCCAGGTTATGGAGAGGCGCAAAAACTGCTCTGGATGAAAATTTAAGTAATGTTGCCTTTTTGCGAACTCAGATAGAACTGATAGATTTAATCTTTGCCGAAAATGAGGTAGATGAAATCTGGATTACATTTCCTGACCCACAACTAAAGTATAAACGAACGAAACACAGGCTTACAAATAAGGCCTTTTTGGATAAATACAGGTTTATACTTAAAGATAAAGGTGTAATCAACTTAAAGACCGATAGTGAATTTATGCATGGGTACACTTTGGGATTATTACATGGCTTGGGTTGTGAGATTTTATATGCAAATCATGATATTTACAAGAACGAAGGGAGTCCAAAAGAAGTGATGGATATAAAAACTTTCTATGAAAAGCAGTATCTTGAAAAAGGAAAACCAATTACATATATTAAGTTTACTGTCAATTAACCAATGACGCATTTAATCATACTTTTTTTTGTGACTTTTTCAGCTGCTTTTATGGCAACTGTTCCTCCGGGATTACTAAATATGAATGCTGCCCAAACAAGTGTTAAAAAGGGGAAACTGAACGGAATTATGTTTAGTCTGGGGGTCGCTACCATGATTATGATGCAGGCGTACATTGCGGTTATGATTTCAAAATTTCTATTCAGACATCCTGAAGTCATAGATTTACTTCTTAAGATCGCACTTGGTGTTTTTACTTTTTTTGCATTATATTTTTTTATTTCAGCAAAACGGGAAAAAATGAAAAAAATAAAAATCGTAAAGGTTAGTAAAAGGAATAGTTATTTTAAAGGAATGCTCCTGGCTACTCTTAATTTACTTACCATTCCCTACTATAGTGGGCTTAACGCCATGTGGAATGCATCTGGCTGGATTAAATTTGAAATTTGGGATATTCTAACGTTTATTATAGCAGCAGGTAGTGGAACCTTTACCGTGCTTTATTTGTACACCATATACTTTTATAAATTAGAAGCCAAAACAGATCGCTTTTCTAAAAATTCAAATTACATTCTTAGTGCATTAATGATGGTCCTGCTGGTAATTACCATTTTCAGGATATTTTATAAATAATATGAAACCAGAAAATAAAAACTTCTTTCAAAAAGTTTACGAAGTATCCAGGCAAATTCCTTATGGAAGGGTTACTTCTTATGGAGCCATTGCAAAGTATTTAGGAGCAGCCAGAAGTGCAAGGATGGTAGGCTGGGCTATGAATGGAGCTGGATCAATTGAAGGTGTTCCCGCACATAGAGTTGTAAATAGGATGGGTTTATTAACTGGGAAGCATCACTTTGATGGCACCAATTTAATGCAACAATTGTTAGAAAACGAGGGCCTCGTAATAAAGGATAATCAAATTGTTAATTTTGAAAAATACTTCTGGGATCCCGCCAAAGAATTGCCCTTAGAGATCTATTAGTCTTGTTTCTACAAGAATTTAGAAAACGTCCTAAGCTATATATTACAAATCTATATTGATATTATCCTTTTCAATACCACAACTTTAAAGTCTCACACTTATAACTTATCTTTGTTGTTTAGAATCATTTTACATAAAGATATAAATACCATAGCTCATGAAGTTGGATAAGAAAGAAATACTAAAATCCCTTGAAACTATTACAGTACCAGGTGAGGGAATGAATATGGTGGAAAGTGGGGCTGTTAATAATATTCAGGTTTTTGGTGATGAGGTGGTGGTAGATATTACTATAAATAATCCAAGCCTTCAGGCAAGGAAGAAAACCGAAGTTGAAATTTTAAAAGCAATTCACAGGGAGGTTTATGAAAAGGCAAAAATTACTGTAAATATTAAGGTTGATGCTCCTGTTAAGCCTAAGGTTAATGAAATTAAGGGAAAACCATTACCCGGAATACAAAATATAATTGCTGTAGCTTCCGGGAAAGGTGGCGTGGGAAAATCTACGATAACTGCCAATCTGGCGGTGACACTGGCCAAAATGGGATTTAAAGTTGGTTTGCTGGATGCAGATATCTACGGTCCTTCTATGCCCATTATGTTTGATGTAGCAGGTGAAAAGCCCTTAGCAACCAATATAAATGGAAATTCAAAAATGTTACCTATAGAAAACTATGGGGTAAAGCTTTTATCTATAGGTTTTTTCACTCAACCAAATCAGGCAGTTATCTGGAGAGGGCCTATGTCGTCCAAAGCTTTAAATCAGATGATCTTTGACGCACATTGGGAAGAATTAGATTTTATGTTGGTGGATTTGCCACCCGGTACAGGTGATATACATTTAAGTATTATGCAATCTATGCCACTTACGGGAGCCGTAGTTGTAAGTACACCACAGGAGGTAGCTTTGGCAGATGCGCGTAAAGGTGTAGCTATGTTTCAACAGGAAGCCATCAATGTACCTGTTTTAGGAATTATTGAAAATATGGCTTACTTTACCCCGGAGGAGCTTCCAGACAACAAATATTATATCTTTGGAAAGGGTGGGGCAAGAAACCTGGCCTCTGATCTGAATGTTCCATTTTTGGGAGAAATACCTTTAATTCAAAGTATTCGTGAGGCTGGAGATATTGGAAGGCCAGCTGCTCTTCAAACGGCCACTCCGATTGAAAAGGCATTTGAAGAACTTACCAAGAATGTTGTTCAGGAGGTTGTTTCACGAAACGAAAGTTTACCACCTACTGAGGCAATTAAAATAACAACAATGGCCGGTTGTGCCGCGGTTAAAAAGTAATGATCATGACACCTGAGGAACTCAAAAGTACTGTTGAAAAAGCCTTGGATGAAATTCGTCCTTTTTTACAAAGTGATGGGGGAGATATTTCATTGGTGTCTATTGATGACGATAAATTAGTTACAGTAAAGCTTGAAGGTAATTGTGTAGGATGCAGCGTTAACCAAATGACACTTAAGAGTGGGGTGGAAATGACAATTAAAAAGCACGCCCCACAGATAGAAAAGGTGATCAATATTGATTAAAATAATCTCCTGTTAATGTTCTACCTGATTATTGTTATATACAGATAAGTCCCCAAATTTAAATTCTCGCCTGGTAGGTAAATAAATTATAATACCTGCCTTCTTTGGCTATAAGAGATTCGTGAGTACCCTGTTCTGCAATTCTGCCGTTCTCAATTACTAAAATCTGATCAGCTTTTCTTATGGTGCTCAGTCTGTGGGCAATTACAAAAGTTGTTCTACCTTCTGTAAGATGCGATAAACTTTTTTGGATTAAAGCTTCACTTTCGGTGTCAAGATTTGAGGTGGCTTCATCTAAAATTAATATTCGAGGATCAGCTAAAACTGCCCTTGCAATAGCTATGCGCTGTCTTTGACCTCCAGAGAGTTTTATGCCCCGCTCGCCAATTAGCGTATCCAATCCATCTTCAAAACGATCTGTAAATTCATCAACATAGGCCGCTTTAACAGCTTCCTGTAATTGTTCTTCGGAAGCGTTGGGTCTTGGAAACAAAATATTCTCTCGTATAGTTCCTTCAAATAAAAAATCGTCCTGTAAGACCACCCCTAAATGTTTTCGAAAACTATTAAGGTCTACCTTTGATAAATCCTGACCGTCAACTGTAATTGAACCGCTCTGTTGAGTCAAAAAACTTGCGGCAAGGCCCGCAATGGTGCTCTTTCCAGATCCTGAACTTCCTACTAGTGCTACCACGGTACCAGCATTTACCGAAAAACTAATATCATGTATTACTTCTTTTTCTTCTTCGTATGCAAATGTAACGGAATCAAAAATCATATCACCCCTAATCCCGTTCAGTGCCAGGGTTCGGACCTCTTCATTGGATTCGGGCTGCATATTCATTAATTCCTCTGTTCGGTCTAGCCCGGCCAATGCTTCAGTAAGCTGACTACCAATATTGCTCATCTGCACTATAGGGGCAATCATTAATCCCAAAAGGAAGGTAAACGTTAAAAACTCACCAATTGTGAGTTCATCTATCATAATTTTATATCCTCCCATACCCATTATGCCTGTAGTGGCAAGGCCGAGGAGAAAAGTAGATGAACTGGTCATAAAGGCAGTTGCGGTAAGACTTCTTTTTACATTTTCAAACAACCGGAGTACTCCTTCTTCAAAAACACTATGTTCCTGAGCTTCTGCGTTAAAGCCCTTGATAACCCGAATTCCTCCTAGTGTTTCTGTAAGTCTGCCTGTAACTTCCGCATTAATTTTCCCCCGATTGCGGAATATTGGTCGAATTATTTTAAAGGCCTTTAGTGCTATAACTGCGAAAATAGCCAGGGGAACTAAGGCGAACAAGGTCATGCTGGGGCTTATATTCAGGAGAAGAATCAATGAAACCACGGCAGTAATCGTTCCTCCTACCAGTTGCACCAACCCTGTACCAATTAGATTTCGTACGCCTTCCACATCGGTCATTATTCTGGATACTAGTTCACCTGATTTTGTATTATCAAAAAATCGAATTGGTAAAGACAAAATTTTCTTTTGTACCTGAGCCCGTAATTCAGAGATCATATATTGGGCCTGAACACTGAGTATTTTGGTTAACAGAAA
>CAZHWD010000155.1:0-3311 GCA_964536335.1 uncultured Eudoraea sp.
ATCCGGGTGGCCATGGCGACGGGGTCCACCCCTTTCCATACCGAACAGGGAAGTTAAGCCCGTCTGCGCCGATGGTACTGCCGTAACTGGTGGGAGAGTAGGCCGCCGCCTTCTTTAAAAGCACTTATCATTTACTTGATAAGTGCTTTTTTTTTGACCTTATATATCTTATTTAAGTAATTATGCCATTTGGTAATTCGTATGCAATACAAATTGCAAATAAAAAAATTTAAAGTCACATTTCTTACCGCTCACAATCACCATTCTGGATATAATTTTTTATACTTTCGTAGAGTTTAAATTATACTATACCTTCATGAATAAATTAATTGTCTTTGCCTTAATTTTATTGGGTACATTCTCTAAACAGAACTCAAATAAGCCTATGCAAGATGTCTTGTTAACAAACCATACCGGATATCAAGAAGCAGGATTCAAAAAAGTTGTTTTGCAAACACAACTGGAAATTGTTCCGGATTATTTTAATATTCTTGATAAGAATGGGAAATCGGTTTTTAAAGGAAGATTTACTAAAGGAGGTAAAATAGATAATTGGCATACGGGATACGCATATGCAGGTAATTTTACCGAATTTAAACAACATGGGAAATATCAAATAATTACTAAATTAGGAAACCAGCTCGTGAAAAGCCGGATTTTCAGCATTTCTAATTCAAGTTTTGCCCAAAAGAGTTTATCACTTCTAATTGAAGGTTTTGAATCACAACATGTTAGCGGAGAATATAACAAAAAAGATAAGAAATTGTCATTTTTCGGGACGAGGAATGACATAGTTGATGTAAGTGGGGGATGGTATGATGCTTCGGGCGATAAAGCGAAGTATTTCAGTCATCTGTGTTATTCTAATTATTTAAACCCTCAACAGACCCCGCTTTTCGTTTGGAACTTATTGCAATCTACCGAATTATATACCAAAAATTTAAAGAAATCCAACAAAGAAATAAAAACCCGTCTTATAGATGAAGCTAAGTACGGAGCGGACTTTTTACTTAAAATGCAGGATAGAGAGGGATATTATTATTTGACTATTTTTGCGAACTGGAGTGGTGATCCTGAGAAAAGGGAAATATGCGCTTATGAAGGCCAGGATGGAAAGAGAACCGATGCCTATAAAGCCGGTTTTAGAGAAGGAGCTGGAATAGCAATTGCTGCTTTGGCAAGGGCATCAAAGGCAATAAGTTCTGGTAATAATAAATCACTGGAATACCTCGTATCTGCTGAAAAAGGTTTTACCCACCTTTTAGAATACAATGTGGAGTATATTGATGATGGCGTAGAAAATATAATTGATGATTATTGTGCATTGCTTGCAGCTACAGAATTATTTGCAGTTACCAATAAAGAAGAATACTTGGCCCAAGCCCGAACTCGAATGCTCAATCTAACCAATAGACTAAGTGCAGATGAGAACTATAAAGACTGGTGGCGTGCAGATGACAAGGGTTATCGTCCTTTTTTTCATGGGGCAGATGCAGGTTTACCATTAATTGCTTTAAGTCGTTATCTTGAATTTGAAACTGAAGCTAATTCAAGAAATATGGCCATAAAGGCTATTCAAAAATCCGTTGATTTTGAGCTTAAAATTACGAGGGAAGTATACAATCCATTTGGTTATCCAAGGCAATATATTAAGGCAGTTAACGAAAACCAGAATCGATCAACATTCTTTATCCCTCACCAAAATGAAACTGGGTATTGGTGGCAAGGAGAGAATTCGCGCCTTGCTTCACTGACAGCAGCTTTTTATTTGACCCGAATTTATATGACTGATAAACAGAGGCCAAAGGCATTGGAATATGCATCAAATAATTTTGATTGGATTTTTGGGCTTAATCCATATGATGTATGTATGGTTGACGGTTTGGGTTATAACAACCCCGAGTACATTGAACCTGTAAACTTAAATTTTCGGGGAGGGGTTTGTAATGGTATTACAGCTGGTTTTAGCGATGAATCTGATATAGCTTTTATGCCTTTACCACAAAATGATGATCCCGCTCAACGTTGGAGATGGTCTGAACAATGGATGCCGCACGCTGCGTGGCTAATGCTTGCCGTTACTGCAGCGGAGTAAACTTATCACAAAATTAAATAACTTGAAATGGCAATATTTATAATTAACATCTAAATAAAATGAAAAAAAACTACCGAATTGTAGTCTTGATTCTAGTGACATTTTTTGTCATTTCATTTCTAACCAACATATTGGGTGCTCTAAACCCCAGTGTGTCATTAAGTTTCGGACTTAGCGAAACTATGGCCGGATTTTTGCCGTTTACTTTCTTTATTGCTTACGGTGTAATGTCTATTCCTTCGGGCTTTATGCTAGAAAAATATGGTGAAAAACGATTGATGATCTTTGCCTTTTTTCTGGCGCTATCTGGTTCAATTCTCTTTGCTTGTATCCCAACATTCGGGGTGTTTTTAGTAACGCTCTTCACTATAGGAACAGGGATGGCAATTTTGCAGGTAGTAATTAATCCCTTATTGAGAGTGGCAGGCGGAGAAGAAAATTACGCCTTTACTTCTGTACTGGCACAGCTGATCTTTGGGGCGGCCTCATTTGTAAGTCCACAGGTGTATTCATGGTTAGTTACAAGTTTAGCAGATACAGATAAATCAATTAATTGGTTTATAGATGTGTTGTCCAAAATTGTTCCTATTGATATGTCCTGGGTTTCCATGTATTGGCTATTCGCAATTGCCAGTTTAATCATGATATTTATTATAGTTTCAATTGCCTTTCCTAAAGTAGATTTAATAGATGAAGAGAAAGTTGGATCAAGAGAGACATATATAAGTTTGTTCAAAAGCAAAATAGTAATTTTATATTTTCTGGGAATATTTGCTTATGTAGGAGTGGAACAGGGTATTTCCTATTGGATGTCCAAGTTCCTGCAGATTTATCATGGATTTGATTATGAAACCACCGGAGCAATTGCTGTTGGAAATTTTTGGGGATTTATGACCATAGGGGGAATCATAGGATTGGTTTTGCTAAAAATTATGGATAGTAAGCTAGTTTTAAGATTGTTTAGCACCCTGGCAATAATTAGTCTGGGAGTTGCCTTGTTTGGGAATGCCAATAACTCATTGTATGGCTTTCAAATTTGTGGTATTTTTCTATCAGTAATGTATCCAATTATCTTGTCATTAGCCTTAAATTCTGTTAGCAAACACCATGGCTCCTTTGCTGGGATATTAATGACCGGAATTATGGGTGGAGCCGTAATGCAATTACTAATTGGGTTTATAAGTGACCTGACGTCATTGAGAGTTGGAATGTTACT
>CAZHWD010000156.1:0-2538 GCA_964536335.1 uncultured Eudoraea sp.
TGACTATACCTATGGTAAAAAGCTGAATTCCGGCTAATATGAACATCATTCCAAAAATGAGCAGTGGTCTGTTTCCTATGTCTTGCCCGTAAACCAGTTTTACGATAAGCAGATAGATATTAATAAAGATTCCCAATATGATTAATAGTACACCAAGAATACCAAATAAATGAATGGGTCGTTGGAAATATTTCCTGATAAAAAGGAGTAACATCATATCGGCCACAACTTTAAAAACACGTTCCAGGCCATACTTGGAAACTCCGGCATTTCTCGCATGGTGTTTTACAGGAACCTGTTTTATCTGAGCACCTTCCAAATGGGCCAGCAAAGTAATAAAACGGTGCATTTCACCATAAAGGTTTAAATCTTTGGCAATATCCCGTGTAAATACTTTAAGGGCACATCCATTGTCTTTAATATCCAACTTAGTGACGCGCCTAACCATGAAATTAGCAATCTTAGAAGGGATTTTCTTGACCACTGAATCCTTTCTTTTTTGTCGGATTCCTGTAACTACATCATATTCACCACTTACAACATACTCCAGCATTTTAGGAATATCCTGGGGATCATTCTGCAGGTCCCCGTCCATGGTTATTATATATTCACCTTCGGCATAATCTATACCTGCAGCCAATGCCAAACTTTGGCCATAGTTCTTTTTTAGTGAAATAAGATGAACCCTGGGATCTTTCATCTCTTTTATCTTTTTGCGGGTAAGGTCTGTAGAAAAATCATCCACATATATAATCTGATAGATATAACCCTGCAGACTCTCATTAATTTTGGATGTAAGAAGTACTACGTTTTCTTCTTCATTGTAGAGTGGAATAACAATAGATAAGAGGGAGGCGGTAACCGGGTTCATTTTGGTGGATAAATGTTCGGACAAATTTATGCTTTTTATTTAAGTTCTTTCTTATACCCCGTCATTAGTACTTCTGCAGCCCGAAAAGGGGAGATTTTATCTTCAGCAACCTTCTGTAACATAGATTCCAGATTCTCTTTAATCGCAGACGTCCGGTAGAATTGCTGCTTTAAAAGTTCATCTATGGTCTGCATGAGCCAATATTTATTCTGATTTTGCCTGTTGCTTTCAAAATACCCATAGTCTTTTGTAGTGTCCAAAAATTGCACAATCATCTCCCATATTTCAATTATCCCTTTATTATCAACAGCTGAACAAGTGCTGACCTGAGGCGTCCATCCATTTTCTTTGGGAGGATAGAGTTGCAATGCTCTTTCAAATTCTACTTTTGCATGTTGCGCTCTTTTTAGATTATCGCCTTCAGCCTTGTTGATGACGATGGCATCTGCCATTTCCATGATTCCCCTTTTTATGCCCTGAAGTTCATCTCCCGCACCTGCAAGCTTTAAGAGCAAGAAGAAATCAACCATACTGTGAACAGCGGTTTCACTTTGTCCAACCCCAACAGTTTCGATTAAGACTATATCAAAACCGGCCGCTTCACATAAGATAACTGTTTCCCGTGTCTTACGGGCCACTCCTCCAAGAGATTCACCCGAAGGTGATGGCCTTATAAAGGCGTTAGGATCTTTAACCAGTTCCTGCATACGTGTTTTATCACCAAGGATACTTCCCTTACTAAGAGTACTAGTGGGATCTACCGCCAATACGGCAACTTTCTTACCAAGAATTGTTAGCGTTTTGCCAAAGATTTCAATAAAGGTGCTCTTACCAACCCCCGGCACCCCTGTTATACCAATTCTAATACTATTGGATTTCTTTACAAGGCAATTCTCAATTAAAGAATAAGCCTTCTTCAGGTCTTCATTTTTGGTACTTTCCACTATAGTTATAGCCCTTGCCAAAATGGCTTTGTCTCCATTTAGCACTCCACGGGTAAGATCCTCAACGGAGAGCTTTTTTTTGCGGTGTTTTTTTACCTGAAGGACTCCTTTTGTTCCTTTATTTTTTTCCGTACTCAATGTTATTTGTTAATGGGGACCCGGACCTTGGTTTTATCCCAATCGATACTGAGGTATAATTGACCGGTGTCTTCAAAATTCATAGTCAAACTTTCAACTGTTTCCACCAAATTAATAACCGGAACCCCAACATTAACGGCATCTTCTTCAGGGATCCTTGTTGTTTCTTTACCACCACTCATAAGTGTAACCCCCCATTCAGGAATATTCTTATTAAAGATTACTTGCCAACTATCCTTACCAGGGATGGTCCAAATTGAATAGGTGCCAGCCGGAAGCTCTTTATCGATAATGTAAATTTTAGAATTAGTAGTAAAAGTAGTAGGCTCATTAGCACCCGTGCGCCATACGGCATCATAAGGGACCAATTCCCCATAAATTACCCTTCCCTTTTTAAAAGGACTGCTGTATTTTATTGTAATATCCATACCATTTTTTGTGTAAACAGCGGTCTTTTGAGGGCTATTCTTCTTTGTTTGTTCTTTTAGATAGGGCATTGCTACAAAGACAAAAAGTAAGGCCAATGCTGCCAATACGATCAAAATCCATTTTAATACTTTCATATTATAGAAGTGTTGATTAGTT
>CAZHWD010000157.1:0-10243 GCA_964536335.1 uncultured Eudoraea sp.
TTAAAATGGCAATATTGTTAAAACATACCTTTGGAAACAAAGGTCTCAATATCCGTGATATCCACCCCCAAAGAAATAACGACTTCTTCAATGAAGATGATCAATCCGGCGCAGATGGCGCAAACGATGGTGCCGAAAACGTTGCTTCGCACCGCCCAGAAAATGGCGTAGAGAACCAACCCGGCGGCGATGACAAAACCGATGGCGCCCGTTAAGATATCGTTCATGAAAAGATCGTAAACGCTGTAAGCAAAGCTTCCGCTGGCCGGGGCTGTAAAAGAAAATGCCGGGGCTGGACAAAACCCGATGACCAAAACATATACGGCGATACTCATTTTAATAATTGATTTCATGACTCAATCCTCCCAAAAAATTTTGATTTTAATGTTTGGGTTCGCATAATCCTTAATCTTTAAATTTCCTGCTTTGCGAACCATCCTAAAATCTTTTGCTTTGCGGACCATACTATCGTCTACTATATTTCCTCCTTTATAAGATTTTGAGTTTGCGGTATTTATGGCATCCAGATTAGTAACTCTGCGAACATTTTTATCTTGACAGGCCGATAGCATGCATAAAATCATAATTATTAGCGCTATTTTTTTCATTACTTTAAAGTGACCTCTAGTTGGACCTCATTTATTTTTCTTTTTTTATGTGGATCGGCTATAAAAAAATATCCTGCGATATCAGTATTTGCCGTAATTTCTGTCCCGGCAATTCTGACAATAGCACCACTGACCGGCTCACCAGAGTCAATACTGTCATTATTGTTGCGGTCGTCATATACAATCCCACGGATTTTCTTATCTTTAACATTGATAGGTACAATGGTTCTTTGCCTGTTTTTTTCTAAAACATAGAGTTGTACTGGCACACCAATTACAATCTGACCATCTTCTTCAGATTCACTGGTTGCTACAATATAAAATCGATAAGAACCGGCAGGTAGTAATTTGTCGGTTGAAATTCTGCAAGGAATGGTTTTCTTGTTTTTTGTTAGGGTGGGCTTACTTTTTGCCGTATTATTAAAATTAACCTCAATACCTTCGGGAAGGCCTGATATATCTATATTAAGAGGGCTTTGCCAGTTACCATAAAATTTACTTGAAACCTTTAAATCAAATGAATTTCCAGGAATGATTTTTATTAATCGAGAGTCTACGTCTATTAAAAATCCATTTCTTTCCCCTGCATATCCTCCTTCAGAAAACATTAATACTACTATAATTAAATACATTGATATTTCTTTAATGTTTTTCACTTTAAACCCCTTTGAATTTTGAAAATGAGTCCTCCACATAGGACCAATTCCTTAGTATATGGCCTATAGTTGCCTGGAAGAAATCAGGCTGGCGCTTCTCGTCGTTAAACTCAACATCCCAGGTTCCATCGGAATACATTTTGACCCAGGTCGTCTTTATGGTGTTATCAGCCCTTACGCTTGCCGCATGTTGGGCATAGATGGCAAAAAACTTGACAAGCACTATCAGAATTGAAATGATGAACATACGGTTGTTGATAACACTAAGCCTAGCCTCCCTATCAACATTGCTATGTCGGGGTTTGGCGTCTGTTTGTTCTTTTTGATCTAAAATAACCAAATCTTTTTTTTGCGGCTTTTTAGCATGGTACCCTTCACCTTTAAATTCGATGGACATTAATCATGATTTCATTTATATAGAATCTATTTCAGGGACTTAGCCGCAACTTAGCCGCACAAACTTTTTAAATTTGTGGGCATATTTCTATTTTGTCAAACAAATATCGAGTTTGTCAACACATTTTTTAAATTTATTTGTGTTTTTATGTTTTTTCTAACAAACATATAGTTTGTTAGCAAATTTTAATTTTGACATGCCGAAGACATGAAACTTTCAGAAGCCCGATTCCTATTTGACAGCCAAATGGTACATGACGGTAAAATTCTTCCTGCCAAGTCAGGCGATGGATGGGTGCTAGAGTTGAGCGTTGATGATAAGGTTGCTCACCCTAGAAAAATACATACTGAGCGAGGGGCAGTTCGAATTTTCAAGTCTACGGATGCCGCAGTGTCAGCGGCCAGGTCAATCGGGCTAAAGTCAGTTACAGTACAAATAGCCTAATTATCGATTCTTGATAGGTATATGCCACATAGGCATATATTATAAAAGGCGGTTTAATGTTGGTTTATTGCTAGGTACAACCTGTTATTGGCCGTCATTAATAATAGCTATTAATTCAGGGTATTGGTTAATCATTTCTTGTGTTCTTTTTTTCCTGTAATTTTCCGCGTTTCTCTTAAGTATCTTCCCCCACTCTTCCAAATAACAGCTTCCATTATCATAACCGATCTGCTTAATTTTTCCTGCAAATCCTGTAATGTCGCTGATAATCATGGTTTTGGATATTTTTTCTAATTCTTCATCCTTGATCAATCTTAATTCTCTTAATATGACGCCCTTCTTAGATTGATCGAAGTCTATTTTCACCTCGTGGTTCTTTTGGATATGGCTGTTATCATCTTGGCGGTTTCTGCTATAAGGAATCCATTTCATCAGCTCTTCAAACAAGGTTTTCTTGCTTATGGGTTTCAATAGTATCGCATCAAAACCACACATAGTTGCCTCTTCCCTTGTTTTTTCGCTAATATCTGCGGTTAGCGCTATAATGGGTTTATCTTCCATTGACCCGTTTTTTAGAATCCTTGTTGCCTCTATTCCACTCACGGTTGGCATTTTAATATCCATTAGAACAAGAGATGTGTTGTTTTTTCCGGCTCTATCGATAGCTTCCTGGCCGTTCACAGCCTCGACTATTGTTAGTCCACAGCTCTTGATATACTCTTTTATGAGGCTTCTGTTTTTACTGTTGTCGTCAGCAACAACAATGGTTTGTCCATCAAAATTTATATCTGATATGTCCTTTACTTGTGGTTCCTCCTCGAGTCCAATGCTCTCAACAATATCGATATCAGGAAATCTTACTTCAAATTTAGTTCCAAGACCTTTTGCGCTTTGTACGTTTATAGCTCCATTCATAAGCGCAACTAACCTTTTAACAATGGACAATCCTAAACCCGCACCATCTATTAATTTGTCGGGTTCTGGCTGTATCTGTTCAAACTCTTCAAATATTTTTTCTTCGTCCGTAATTCCTGGGCCGCTGTCTTCAACAACTATGCTCATGTCCAATTGTTTCCCACCGACCCCATTTTTTTTGACGATAATGTTTATGTAGCCTCTTTCTGTGTACTTATATGCGTTGTCTATTATATTTATGATTATTTGTTTAAAACGGACTTCATCTAATTTTACAGTTAGGTCTTTAAAGAAAAGCTCGGTTTTTCTATTAAATTCGAGCCCTTTTTCACGGACCTTTTCATCAAATTGCGCCATTATGTCTTCAAAGAGCGTTAAAATGTTTACAGGACGGTAGTTTAGTTTGATTTTGCCGCTTTCTATTTTTGAAAATTCTAATATTTCGTTGATTATTGATAATAATAGTTTTCCGCTTGAACTAATGTTGCCAATATACTCATTCAATATAGCATCATCGGGAAGTGTGTCTTTTAACAACTCTGAGAACCCGAGTATGGTATTAATAGGCGTTCTTATGTCATGGCTCATGTTTGCCATAAAATTACTTCTTGCCTGGGCCTTTGCTTCAGCGGCCTTTGTTTTTAATGTTAATTCATGAAACTGTTTTTGTTTGGTGATGTCCTTTATGTTTCCTTCATAATATAAAATTTGGCCGTCTTCGTCGCTTATTGCCTGTAAGTTTATCATACATCTAAGGATTAGATCGTCCTTTATCTTAACGTCTGCTTCATAGTTTTTTATAAAGCCATCTTTTTCTAATATCCTTAGAACCTCTTTAAGCTGTTCTTTATCGTCGAAATATTGACTTAACGATACGGGCGCTTCCCAGTCGATCTGTTCTTTTTCATCGGGATAAAACATTTTCATAAGGCTGTTGTTGGCTGTAAGGAGTATACCTTCGGGAGTTATCTGAAATATTCCATCCTGAGCATTGTTAAAGATGCTGCGATACCGTTTTTCGGATTCTGCCACGATCCCGTATAGATTGGCATTTTCAATTGACACAACAGCTTGCGATGCAATTATTTGTAATGTTTTAATCCTTTCTTCACTAAAAACACTCGCCGCTTGATTATTTTCAAGGTAAAGGTAACTTAAAACTTTTTCTTTATGTACATAGGGAAGACATAGAAGCGATTTTATATTATTTTTTTTAATATAAAGATCATCACTAAATCCAACTTCATTATGAGCTTCATCGATTAAAAGGGGTTGTTTTGTATTTTGAACATAGTTTATTGCCGATTTGGCAATCTCGTCGTCATTTAATTTTTTGCCTACCTCTATCCAATCTCCCATTCCTTCATGGGCCTGAACAACATAGTTTTTTCCATGCTGTGTTACTAAACACCCCCTTTCGGCTCCCGCGTTCTCAACAGAGATCGTAATTAATGCATCGAGCAATTTATTAATCTCCATCTTGCTTGATATGAGCTGAGAACATTTCATGGCCGTTAAAAGGTCTATATAAGCGACATTGTAACTCTCTGTTGTCGTCGTTATTGTTGGGAATTTGGTATCTAAAATGACCTCATTGTATGTTGTGAATATGTCGGGATTTTTTGTCTCTAATGAGTTGCTTTTAGCGTATGCGCCCCAGGCCATATAATATTTATGGGCCTTTAAAATATGTTTTTTATGGCGAGTTGGTTTGTCGTTTTCTAAGTAGAAATTTGCTGTTACTTCATGGCATAATGCAGCCTCATTAATAAACCCGCTCTTTTGAGCTTGTTCTATTGCCATATTATAATATTCAGTAGCTGATTCATTATTGCCGCCAATTCTTTCTGACTCGGCTTTCATTAAATAATATTTACACTTAAAGTTATCAGGCCCGTGTTTGGCCCACATCTCCATTTTGCCTATTTTCTTTTTAAGCAGTTTTTGAAGGCGCTTCTTTTCGGTCTTCTCACAATGTAAATAAATAGCGCATATCGTCAGCGCTTGATAAAAACAGACTATTGGTATATTGTGCTTGGCAAGGGCCTCTTTTAAAAAGCCCTCTGTTATATCTATTAGCTGTTTTGCTTCGTCTATCTCACCAAAAATATAACATAGAAGGAGTTTGTTTGAGTAAACCTCAAACAGTCCAATTCGATTGCCCGTAGTGGTAAAATATTCAATTAATTCTTCTTCGTCCAAAACATTACCGTCAAGACAATGAGGCGCTTCTGATTTGCCCATTAGATTCTGAACTGTCTGGTGGTAAACTCTAAAAAAATTATAAACGGTGTCCAGACGACTAACCTCTTTTGAGTATTTAGACATCATCTGGTCCACTTTTGATAGCTCAGTTCCTATAAGGTAATTCAAATAACAATAGCAGTATAAATTGAATCCTGAAAACTCCAAGTCGCCTATATCTTTTGCTATTTTAAAGTGTGTGTGTACCATCGGCAGAAGCTCTTTATAATGACGCTTCCAGGGAAAAACCCCCGCGTTGGTCACATATACGACCTTGCTTTTTATGAATTTTGATTGTTCCTTGTCTGCTAAATCTATAGCCAATTTGCCTAAGTCATATGCAAAGTCGTAATCGTGGATCACTCCACAAATGACGTTTGCGAATGCAGTACAACCATATGGTGCTTGTGCGTGAAACCCCTTTTTTATGAACAGATCAACAAGTTTTGTCATTAAGAATATAAAATATGGACTGCCACTAATGTATGCTGATGATGTTATGGTCATCATTATTCTGCATGCTTCTTGAAGCTTCTTATTTTCCATATTTTTGATGGCATACAGATTTATGATTTTTTTTCGCTTTAAACGAAAATAGGTTTTTAGGATATAAATTAATTTAGTTAAATCGTTTGTTCTTTTCGGGAACCTAACATTAAGCGTTGACAAAACATCGATGCCCAACTTGACGGATTCGGGGTGTCGGCCCTGGGCGATTAAACTATCAATCCTAATTTTATAAGCTTTGCATTTATCGAGATCCGTTTTTCCGTGTTTCAAACAAGTGGTGATTAAGCCTTTAGCATAATCAAATTCACCAACTAGGTAAGCCGATTCAGCGGCTTCAACATATAGCGATAAAGCTACATCGTAGTTTTCATCCCACAGGTTTTCGTCAAACAAGGATATGCTTATTACGAAATACTCTAAAGATGATTTCCATGCGGCTGTCTCTTTTGCCTTTTTTCCGGCTTCATAGTTCAAGGTTGCTATATGTAATCTATCACTTGTGATATCAGAGGCCCGATTAAGGTGGTTGAGAACATCAAAAATAGATATCTGTCTATCTTGCTCATATTTACTTAAGAGGTCGTTTCCTATCTTGTAGTGCAGTTCTTTATTTTCGCTTGCACCCGATATGTTGTAGGCTGCTTGCCATATCCGGTCGTGTGTAAAATAATAAAATACTTCTAAACTTTCATCATATTTTATATATTTGTAGTTCTCTGATGGATAAATAATGTTTCTTCTTACCAATGGCGCTAACGATTCGGCCATCTCTGAAGCCTTTTTCCCCTCAAAAGCCGCAATTCGTTTTAATGAAAATCGGTTACCAAAACAAGCGACTGTGCTTATCAGCCTTCTCTCATTATTATCTATGCCTTCAAATTGAGCCATGACAAACTCTATGTTATTTTCCGTCATGGTTTTTTTCCTTATTCCGTGCCTGTCACACTCCCAGGAGTGTTTTTGATAATTAAACCATATTAGGTTTTCTTTATGTAAGGCATAAAGTAGTTGCTTTATTTGAAAAGAAACGCCCTCGGATGCAGATAGCAACATCTTTGATATTTCAGTCGTGTCTTCATCCTCGATTTTAATGGTGTCTCTAATTATGTGTGTTATATCTGGTGCTGTTAATGGTTTTAGCTTTATGTTGCTGATTTTTATTTTTTCTTTATTTAATTTTTTTATGAAACTCGTAAGTGGATGATCTTTTTTAATCTCATTGTCTCTATATGCACCTAAAACAAGTAGACTCTCTTCTGGATTGTTTATAAGTAGCTTTTCTATAAAATTTAATGTGGATAAATCTGACCACTGTAAATCATCTATAAAAAGTACGAGGGGCCTATTTGTATCGCAGCAGGTTAATAGAAAATTTTGATAGACGTGGATATTACGGTTTTCGGTTTCTTTTGCTGGCAATGGTGGTAATTGCGGTTGTTCCCCGATCAGTAATTCTATCTCAGGTATTAAATCAATGAGCGCCTTTGCATTTCCTGCTGTTTCGCTCAAAATCAGTTTTTTCCACTTTTCGATTTTATCATTTGGCTCTGACAGTTTTTGTCGCAACAAATCGCCAAATGCGCTTTTGAGGGCCGAATAAGGCGTTTTTTTACCCTTTTCAAATTTTCCCTGGATATAGATAGCTTTAGTGATTGATGTGTGTTTTGCTATTTCAGATATCAAGCATGTTTTACCAACACCAGAACCACCACCCAACAAAAACAATTCCGTGCCGCTGCCCTTACTCACCCGACTTAGGATTTCGGTTAATCTCTTTAGCTCTTTTTTTCGGCCATATAGCCTTTGTGGAACTATGAAACGTGCTGATGAGTCTTTCTTGCCTATTACGAAACTTTCAATGGGTGATCCCTTTTTTATTGCGGCTAAACAATGTTCCATGTCTGCAACCACACCGGCAGCATCTTTGTACCTGTCTTCAGGATCTTTGGCCATCAGCTTTAATATAATTTCACATATAACTGGTGGGATGTTGCCAGAGATAACTTTAGGGTTCTTTGCCCGCTTTGCTATGTGTGAATGAATGAGCTTTAAGGGATCTTCACTAATGAATGGCAAGCGCCCTGTAAATAGTTCGTACAGCGTAACGCCTAATGAATAGAGATCGGTCCTGTAATCGATATATCTATTCATGCGTCCTGTTTGTTCTGGTGATATATAAGGAAGTGTTCCCTCTAATACGTCAGGGCTTATGATATCTCTTTTTTCATATTGCAAATCAGTTGATATCCCAAAGTCGATGATTTGCAACTTGTCTGTTTTTGGATTCCATATGATATTTGAAGGGTTAATATCCATATGGATTATTTTATTATTGTGAATATAGGCAATATACCTTGCCACTTTTGTTGCAATTTTTATTTTTTCTTTAATACTTAATTTTCTACTTTTAGATATTCTTAATAATGAGTCTGCGCCTATATCTTTCATTACAATTGCGTGTGTTCCTCTATACTCTTCAAAGCTCAGTATCTTAACAATTCCCTCGTTTTCTAAAGATTTGCCTATTTCATATTCTCGTTTAAACCTTGATATTTGCTGTTGGTTAGGCTCTGATGCTTTGATTATTTTAAGAATGACGGTTTTTTTTCTTCTCAAACAATCGCTTCTTAATACGATTGATTTTGCGCTCTCATATAGGCTTTCAATTTTTTTGTATTTTTGGTTAAAAGGCATACCGGGCTCTATTTGTATTATTTGGTTATTGGTATTTTGTCTATTATTGGTTTCGGCAACCTATAGCTCTGACCGTCCATGCCGACTATAACGACCTTAGCGTTTAAAATTACCTTGTGATCGGGACGCCGGTAAATGTCTTGATCTAATTCCAGGCTTGCCGTAGACGGCCTTGTTATTCTCATAGCAACTACAAACATATCATTGCTTCTTAGAGGATATTTATATTCAATATTGATCCTTGCGACATAAAGGTGACAATCCGCTTTTGTCATTGTCGAATAGTTTAAGTCCAGTGTTTTTAGACATTCGTTTCTGGTGTGCTCTAAATAGTGTTGATAATTGGCATTATTCACAACACCATCCATATCACACTCGTAATCTCTTACCGCCAATTCAAGCGTAAAATCATACTGATCAAAGTTCATTTATATTAATTCCTTCTACTGGCCGCTTTGGGTCTTTGGCCTTCTAATTGTTTTAGATAAACCTGTAAATTTACGCTTTTGTTTTTGATTCCTACCTTCTTCCTGATGTTGTTTCGATGGTAGTTTATTGTTGACTCTGAAATATTTAATATTGTCGATATTTCCTGGCTCGATTTTCCTTGAACAATAAGATTTGCTATGGTTGTTTCTCTATGGGTTAAGCCTCGAACCCTTCCATTATCCATCATACTACTAACGAAGGAAGATGTTATTTTTGAAATATTATTTTCGCAAATTCCAAGAAGCTCTTTTTGTTGTTTGTTCAAATTGGTTTGTTTGAGTCTTTCGATGCTTGGTAATATCAATTCTTCGGCGTTGGCCATTACCTGATGTTCAAGGTCAATCCGGTCTTCATCCCGTTGATCCATGAGGACCTTAAGCGCTGTGTTGTAATCTGTGAGTTTTTCATTTATTTTGGTCAGCGCCTTTGTTCTTTCTTTTACCTTTTCTTCTAAGTTGTTGTTGAGATTTTTTATTTTTTTTTCATTAGTGATGATATTAAGTTGTGCCTCAACCCTTGCTACCAACTCTTCCTTGATGAAAGGTTTTGTAATATAGTCCCTTGCTCCGATATCAAACCCCTTTATAATATCTTCGCTGTCTACTTTCGCAGAAAGGAAAATTATAGGCACTTCAGAGGTTGGTTTTCGAGATTTGATCTTGCGGCATACGTCGAAGCCCGACATTGAGGGCATGATGATGTCGAGGATAATTAAATCGGGTACAAGTGATTTTAGCAGCTGAAGCGCTTCTTTGCCACTTGACGCTAAGGTTATATCAACATCCAGATTTTGTAAAATTTTCCCGATTAGCTGAAGGTTGGCTTCCTCGTCGTCTACAATAAGAATTATAGGTTTATCCATTTTGATGCCTTTTAGTAGCATTGAAGGAAAGATTTGTTTGATCTTCGTGGTTTTCCGAGCATCAAATTTACAAAATTGACTGTCATTATGACAGCTTGGAATCTGATAGTTTTTTAATGGGTATAACCAGATACTCTATTGTTTTTAAATGACAACAGGAGAAAGGGCTTTACCCTTTATCCTTAAAACCTTTAAATCCTTAGAAGGGGCTTTTTAGCCACTGATAACAAGGCTTTGTGTTGGTATGTGTCCATAATTATCAAAGCCACTATTCACCATATTGCAATTACAGGCATTTTTAGGAAAACTTTAAATGCCATATATTAGAAATATAATAAGCGGAAGCTTATAGTTTAAAGAGCCCATAATTGTCAAAGCCTTTATTTTTTTGCAGTTCCTTTTCCCTCGGTAATTCAAGACGAAG
>CAZHWD010000158.1:0-5768 GCA_964536335.1 uncultured Eudoraea sp.
ACTGTAACAAAGGCCATCACCATAAATAAAACTGCTTTCCTCATGTTTACATTTTTTTGTAATACTTTATTAGCATAAAGATAGATATTTTTAACCTTAAATCAACTTTTGCATAACGTTAATTTTACATTAAAAACGTTAGGTAATGATTTATAGTATTTTACATTCCTGCCTTTTATAAGTAACATTAATGATAATTTAATCTTCACATTACATATACATCAAAACTTTTCTGGAGATTTGCTTCAGTGTTTAAACACTATAATTAGCAATTTCATATTGAATATTAGTTTTTGTCGACTATCATTTATGAATTGTAATGACTGCCTTTGGCCAAGGCAGTTTTTTTGTTTTATATCTTAATGTTGCGTTAACGTTATGTTAACAGCCATGTTAGTTATTTGTAATCGACAAAAACTAAAACTAAAATGAGGGCTAAACTTCTTACAATTGCATTTATTTTAACCATTTTTTCTACAGCTATATCTCAGGAAGGCAATTCACCCGGCGTCTTTGGTAAAGGAATATTTAATTTGATGGGAAAGGATAGTACCTGGAGCATGAAGATTGCTGCTCGTATTCAATTATTAGGCAGTGTTGCATGGGAAAAAGAACCAGGAGGTGGTTTAGTTGATCCGGCTTCTAATATGCTTGTTCGTCGGGCTCGTCTCAAATTCGATGGATTTGCAGTTTCTCCCAAACTGAAATATAAAATTGAATTAGGGCTCTCTAACCGTGATATGGCAGGACAATCGGAGTTTACCCAAAATGCCCCGAGAATGATACTGGATGCCGTAGTCATGTGGAATTTTTATAGAAATTTTGAATTATGGGCAGGACAGACAAAATTACCTGGCAATATTGAGCGGGTTATTTCCTCAGGGAACTTACTGCTAGTAGATCGTTCTTTGCTTAACGCTAATTATAATATAGACCGTGATATTGGCTTGCAATTGAGGCATCACTTTAATATTTCTGATAAATTTCTTGTAAGAGAGAAATTTGCATTTTCCCAGGGTGAGGGAAGAAACGTGGTTCTTGGAAATTATGGAGGTCATGAATATACAGGACGTCTGGAATTATTACCTTTTGGCAAATTCAAAGGAAAAGGAGACTACTCAGGAGGTGATCTTCTTAGAGAAGAACAACCTAAATTAATGTTCTCAGGTACATATGACATTAATTCCAACGCGGTAAGAACACGAAGTAACCTGGGTGATTTTATGTACAATGATGTAGGTCTTTATGAAACAACAATAGAAACACTTTTTGTGGATGCAATGTTTAAATACAGAGGTTTCTCATTTATGGGGGAATATGCAAATAGGACTGCCAAAGACCCAATCGCCAAAAATTCTGATGGCACTGAGACGGGAGATATTGTTAGGGTTGGTAATGGTTTAAACCTTGAAACTGGGTATGTATTTCCAAGTAATTGGGCAATAGTTACAAGGTATTCTAATATAACCCCAGAGGAGATTACCGGTCGAAATCAATCAGATCAATTTACCTTGGGTCTTTCGAAGTTTATAGTAGGACATAAATTAAAAGTACAAACAGATATCAGTTACTTAGATATTGAAGGAGACACAGACACTTTATTATACAGATTGCAAATGGATCTCCATTTTTGATAAAAATAATAACCTTTAGGTAACACATTAAAAAAGTATACTTTAGATATTTACGAATTAATACTTCTCGAATATTATGGATAATATTTACTTAATAATGATAATAGCCCTGGGAGCTTTGGCTATTGCAGATTTGGTGGTTGGTGTAAGCAACGATGCTGTAAACTTTTTAAATTCGGCAATAGGTTCCAAAGCCATCTCCTTCAGAACTATTATGATTGTCGCCAGTTTGGGTATAGCTTGCGGAGCTATCTTTTCCAGTGGAATGATGGAAGTTGCCAGAAAGGGAATCTTTAATCCAGGTGAATTTTACTTCAATGAGATTATGTTCATTTTTATGGCCGTGATGATAACGGATATCTTGTTATTGGATTTCTTTAATACTTTAGGGATGCCTACTTCTACGACGGTTTCTATTGTATTTGAATTGTTAGGTGCTGCGGTAGCCATGTCTATGATAAAAATAGGTGCAGACGGCGGAAGTTTTTCTGAAATCGTAAATTACATTAATACGTCTAAAGCCTTTCAGATAATTATGGGGATATTACTGTCTGTGGTTGTAGCTTTTTCCATAGGAGCTATTGTTCAATGGATTTCCCGAATTTTATTGTCATTTGATTTTGAAAAAAAATCCAAATGGGTAGGTGCAATTTTTGGTGGTGTGGCATTATCCGCAATCACTTATTTTATATTCATGAAAGGCATTAAAGGAACACCTTATGCCGGTGAGAGTTATGATTTAATTGGCGGGGTAAAAATTAGCGCCTTCCTGGAAGATCAGGTTTTACCCATTATTCTGTTCAGTTTTGTATTCTGGTCTTTATTTTCATATATATTGATAAATCTTACCAAAACCAATATTTATAAATTGATTATTGGCGTTGGGACATTCGCATTGGCACTGGCTTTTGCAGGTAATGATCTTGTTAACTTTATCGGTGTGCCAATTGCAGCATATCAGTCTTATGAAGCATGGACAGTTTCCGGAGCAGCCGCTACAGAATTTAGTATGGAAGTATTAGCCTCAAAAGTTCCTACACCAACAGTATTACTGTTCATTTCAGGAATGATAATGGTAGTCACATTATGGTTTTCAAAAAAAGCGCGCTATGTGGCGGATACTGAGATTAATCTGGCAAGAGAGGGAGAAGCCAAAGAACGGTTTAAGCCAAATAACCTATCGAGAAGTTTAGTTAGGTTTACCATATTGGCATCCAAATATACGGAAACGGTATTACCAAAATCCGTGCTTAAAAGAATTAACAAGCAATTTAAAAAACCTACTCTAGCCCTGTCAAAAGGAAAAATACATGAATATGCAGCTTTTGATATGGTTAGAGCTGCTGTAAATCTTATGGTGGCTGGTATACTGATCTCAATTGCAACCTCTTATAAGTTGCCTTTATCTACGACATATGTTACGTTTATGGTGGCTATGGGAACCTCTCTTGCAGATCGTGCATGGGGAAGCGAAAGTGCGGTGTATAGAGTAGCCGGTGTATTAAATGTGATTGGAGGTTGGTTTGCAACTGCAATTATTGCATTCCTTGCTGCAGGTATTATTTTAGCTATTATTAGTTTCGGCAAAGGAGCCGCAATTGCGGTATTACTATTCGTTGCTATTTTATTGTTGGCAAGAAATTACATTTCCTATAACAGAAAAGCCAAGGCTATACGCGCAGAAGATAGGTTGATAAGATCGGAAAGTAGTTCCATACTCGGTGTAATAGAAGAAAGTGCGCATAATATTTCTAAAGTACTTAAAAGGAGTAGTAAACTATATAGAAATAGCATAGACGGTTTGGCCAAACAAGACCTGGATATACTTAAAAAGAATAAGAATAATGTTGTTAAATTATCGGATGAAATAGATGATCTAAGAGATAATTTATTTTACTTTATTAAAAATCTTGATGAAAGTAGTATTGAGGCAAGTAATTTTTATATAAATATTTTGGGCTATTTAACAGATATTGCACAATCTCTTGAGTACATTACAAAAATCACCCATAAGCATGTAAACAATAACCACAAAAAATTAAAGTATAATCAGGTTAAAGAACTCACGGAAATAAATCAAGAACTGGAATCGCTTCTTAACCGTTCCAAAAAGGCATTTGATAATCGTTCTTTTGAAGAAATAGGACAAATATTAGACTTGAAGGAAGAATTATATAAAATTGTTTCTCTTAAAGTGGAAAAACAAGTGCAAAGAACCCGATCTGAAGAGTCCAGTCCAAAAAATACCACCTTATATTTTTCATTGCTGTTAGAAACGAAGGATTTAATGACGGCGACTATTAATCTGCTCGAATTATATTATGAGATGCACGATCGTAGCGTGGAAGTTGCCGGGGTAGATTAGCAATAGAATATAAATTAAAAAATGTACCGTATAATTGTCTTCTTGAGCATAATTTATGGTACATTTTACTTTGTTAGGACTAAGGTGTCCTTCTCTTCTTTATCTGTTCTCTTCGTCTCTCTTAAAGATGTATCAGATTGTCCATAGAGTATTTCGGCAACTTCGATAAGTTCTTTTATTAGATTGTTCAGATTATCAGTATCATTCACAAGAGAAGAAGCCATATCTGTGGTTATTAAGTCTTTTCTAATTAACCTGTCTATTTCCAGATTGCTTTTATGTATATTTTCTTTCGCTTGTTGCCTTAGCTCCACCAGCTTTTGATGATATTTTTCTTTTTCTTTTTCAGTTCTGAATAAATAGATAACCCGTAATACTTTAACAACTTTTTGACGAAACGTATTATAAACCTTTTTAATATGTTTATTATCCGAAGCTAAATATCTCGAAACACTATTTCCCAATTCAAGCACATCGCGAATTATTTCAACCATTTTCCTATTAGCTAACTTAAGTTCCATAATTTGAATGTTTTGTGTGTCACTTAATTTCAGGTTGCTTTGGGCATTTACCGCAAACTTTATTATTTCTCCATAAATAGTTTTTACTTTTCTTAAATACAATGCCCGCACATCCGTTTTAAAATCCTTCGTAGATTTTTTAACTATAGTTTTCGGTTTAATATCTGACATTATATCTTCCCGGTGAATATTTAAAGCATGAGCCACAATTTCAAAAATGGCCTTTTTATATAAATATTTGGTTTCCTTTATAAGGGAGGCAATTGCGGTTTCCGGATATCGCAGCATTTTCTCATCCAAATATTTTGGTTCTTCAATGGCCTTTTCAGGATCAAGTTTCTCTGGTACCATTTTTTCTACAAGTCGGGCAATAGGGTTAATAAACCACACAAGAATAAATGTATTTAGAATATTAAAAACCGTATGGAATAAGGAAATAGCAACCGGTATAGCCGCAGCACTTACAAAAGGAGACGCCGACCCTAATTTCTGTACCGCCCAACTTATCATCTGTAAAAATGGAAAGAACACAGCCAGCATCCAGATTACGCCCAAAACATTAAAAATAAAATGGGCCCTTGCCGTTCTTTTTGCCTGGTAATTGCCAACTATTGCCGCAATATTGGCCGTAATGGTGGTTCCAATATTTTCTCCTAAAACCATAGCGGCGGCCAATTCGAATGGAATCCAGCCCTGAGCCGTCATTATTAAGGTAAGGGCCATTGTAGCGCTGGAAGATTGAATGATCAGGGTAAGAATAGTACCAATTAGCAAAAAAAGAAGCACCGACCAAAATCCCGCATTCGTGTACCTTGAAAGAAACTCCAGGATTTGGGGATTATCATTAATATTAGGCATGGCATCCTTTAAAAACTGTAATCCAATGAATAAAATGGCAAACCCTATGATAAACTGACCCCAGTTTTTTGTATTGTCTTTCTTTGAAAACGTAAATAAAAACCCAAAGCCTACTAAAGGGAGTGCTATAGAACTCATGCTTACCTTAAAACCCAGGATTGTAATTAACCATGCCGTAATGGTAGTACCTATATTGGCCCCCATGATTACACTTATGGCCTCCGGCAAGGTTAGCAAAGAAGCATTTGAAAAACTTACTATCATAAGGGTAGTGGCGGAGGAAGATTGTATTACAGATGTAATGAGAAACCCGGTTGTTATACCTAAAAACCTGTTAGAAGTCATGGTTGCAAGAATAGACCGCATTTTATTTCCGGCCAGCCTTAACAA
>CAZHWD010000159.1:0-1883 GCA_964536335.1 uncultured Eudoraea sp.
GCAACCACGGCCATTCCGACATAACGCTTAAACCCATGTAGCCCATGATCCGGACAGCGCTCTAAGCCATGGTTTTTCAAAGCACTAATTGATGACTCGACTGCGGAATGCTTACGCCGTGCCTGTATAACTTAAATGTTAAACGGAAATAGTACTATCATGCCGTCAACACCTGAAAAATATGGTGATTTTTGAGAGAACACCCCTTAAGAACCTGCTGTATCTCATTTTTTAGACGTTGCACTCCATTAATCTGTGTCATAAGCTGGTTTAGACGCGAAAGTTCTTTTCTTTTAAGCATTTCTTCCATAAGCTGCTGCTTATCCGCCAATGATTTCATTTGTTTCGGCATCCCGGGCGGCCCTGAATTCAAAAGAATGTAAGCGCAATACACCCAGTGGACATGTGAAATGACAGAGTCAAACCACTTTGCCGAAACGTCTTCAAATCCGAGAAACATTTTTACTTCCTTATGAAAGGTCTCTATTGCCCAACGAAGCCGGTATCCAATAATAATTTGCCTGGGTTTTGCCTTCAGATCATTGCAGGCCAAGTATTTTCTGCGTCCTTTGGACTTTTTGCAAAATTCCGAACAAATCAGTTGAGCTTTTCCGAAATTACGTAGGTAGCCTATGATTTGTCTTACGCGGAACTCCATCCGCTTTTTTTTGCCACTATTCTTTGGTACACGAATAGGTTGCCACTTAACCCTGCGATTTTTATTGAAGGCTACCGCTATTGAATTCCAGCCTTCCGACTTTTTTGTTTTGTTATATACGTTTTCAGTCTTGACACTTCTGGAGGACTTCAGCGCAATGATGAAGCTCCATTTTTTACCGGCCACAGTTTTTTGGATTCTATGATCATCGTAACCGCTGTCGGCCAGGAAAACCACCTTACGCGGTGCATGGGCTCCAATGTATTCTTCAAGATCTAATTGGGCCAGGTATTCAATCACTCTTTCATTCTCTGTCTTGTACACGATACCGTACGTTCGGCAATACTTCTTTGTAAAAAATGCAATGGGCGGTAGCGGAATCACTTTATCATTAATCATTAAAACGATATTGGTCCATTGATGTCCGATAACATAACCTTTACCATGATTGAACTTTTTAGCATTTTCAGTGTGCAGGCTTGATCGGTTCAGGAAAGTAGCGTCTACAATGACTGCAATATTCCATGGCAAGCTGTTTTGGCCAAGAGCATGCATGGCTTTTGAAAATTGTCGAGCCTGTTTTTTTGACAACTCGCTTAATGCAAAAATTGCTATGTCTGAGTGATTCTTTAAAAGATTGTTAAACTTTGCTTTGGATGAATTTGAAAATCTTGCTGCTGCCGCTAAAGTATGCTTCCTTTTTGAAGTCATAATAAAGATGATGTAAATGATTGCAACAGCAGTAAGACGATCTAATGAGATTAATTTTCGTGTGATCCAATTTGCAAATTTAGTATAATTCATAGGCCCCCCGGTGAGAGAAGTTGTTATCCGTCCGGGGGCAATTTTAGCCTATCAGAGAAAAAACAATTTGTCCACTAAATTCTTAACTACCTGTAATTATAGATAAAAACAATTTGACAATTTTTTATGTTCATGCTAATAAAATGACCTGCCTCTCTGTTAAAATACAACTTCGCTGTAACCAACCAGCGTTGCCAAAAATAGCGCGGATGCGCTGCAGAGAGGCGCCTTTTTATCCGCATAGCCAATTCAGGCTTTTACAATAAATGATCCTTATAAACATATACCTATCAAGGGATTACAAAATTTTTGGTTAATTCCATTTAACATTTAAGTAATAGCCATGGAGTTAGCCCGTCGTATCGCTGAAAGTGGGCGTCGTGTGGCTTTGCTGTGTTACAACCTTTTGGTTGGAATCTGG
>CAZHWD010000160.1:0-74042 GCA_964536335.1 uncultured Eudoraea sp.
CCAAGTCTTAAAGGCAAGCGGTTAACTCCCTTATACTGGATTCCGAAAGAAACAATACTGATGTTCTTCCATCCAAATCCGGCTACAGATGCCGTAGGTGTCCAACCCACAGAAGAAAATCCGGCAGCGTTTTCATATTCGACATATCTGTAATCCAAAGCCAGGTCAAATTGTCCAGGTGAAAAACCAAGGCCTACAGACCAGATTGCAGGGTAATCTATTTGGAAATTATTTTCACCGGTGCTTCCGTCCAAATAGGTATTATCCAATTTAAAATCTCCGAATGATTGCTTGGTTTTATAGGAAGCTCCTGCAGAGAATCCATTCCCGGAATCATAGTATAGCCCCAATTGTCCACCAAAACCAAAAGCCGATGAATTATCTGTTGATGGATATCCTGCTAAGGTTGGATTAGCTGTAGGGTTTGGGATTAATTTTAAAGTTGCATAATTAAAAGTAGGTTGTACACCTATAGAGAACTTATCAGATAATTCATAGGCATATGTAAATCCTAATTGCAGTAAACTATAGTTAGATTCTATTCGGCCAAATCCACCCATACTTTGAGGCATATTAATAGGATTGGTAGTGCTTTCCGGGAAAGTAACCCCAAATCCGCTAATTCCAAAGGCGGAAGCACCAAAGGTATGCCTGCTGCCCTCTTTTCCCCAAACCATAGCTAAAGCTGGCAAGGGAGAAACACCTCTGTCGTCCTCGGTTGTACCACTGAAGAAATTTCCGGTGGGCATTCCGGTGCCGTCAAACTCTGGTACTGTAGAACTTAATTCCGGTGAAGAGAAGAATAGACCAATGTCAAACTTTATAATTTTCTCATCAAATGTGGAAATAGAAGCAGGGTTCCATTGTATTGCACCTGAAATATCCAAAGGCTGACCTGTTGCGGCACCACCCATTGACATATTTACGGCACCCACACCCTGCATGATATGGCCTGCCTGTGAAAATGCAGCAGTTGCAAATAATAGAAAACAAAGTTTTAAAAAATATGCTTTCATGTTTAAGTAATTTATGCAACTAAAAATAAGTCCTAACCGCTTCAATCAAAGGCTATTTTTTACTGATAATTGCTGGTTAATATCTGAATTAAAGAGCAAAATTAGATTCAAGGTTATCAACTATTTATGATAAATATCATAGATTATATTCATGTGTAAAACCGTGATCTGAAGTGTGATTACAGTAATGATTTTTCGAAATTAAAACTCGTAAAAAGGCCCGTATTAATTGATGTTTGCGCCGCCATGCCATTTAGGATAACTTAAGAAATGACTTATGTAACATAGGTTACATTCACACAAAATTTACAGATATAATTTTAATTGTAATTAAAATAGTAATGTGGGACAAAAAGAGGTTCTTGGGCCATTGCAGGACACAATGATAAAAGTCATTCTTTTTTAGTTGGCAAAAACTGAGCTTTGTAACCTAAGTTACTGTACAAGTGTTATTTGCTTAATACTTTTATGCTATCAACTATGACAAAACTTCAAAAAACAAATAAAAAATATGAACGTTGAACAGATTTATACGGGATGTTTAGCCCATGCAGCTTATTATTTGGAGAGTAATGGTGAAGCCGCAATATTTGATCCATTAAGGGAGGTAGAGCCTTATATTGTAAGAGCAAAGAAAGATAAAGCCACAATAAAATATGTTTTTGAAACACATTTTCATGCAGATTTTGTTAGTGGTCATTTAGATCTAAAGAAAAAGACCGGTGCAGAGATTGTATTTGGTCCAACCGCTAAACCTGGATATGAAGCTACCGTTGCAAAGGATAATCAGATTTTCAAAGTAGGGGATTATCAGGTTAAAGTGATTCACACTCCTGGGCATACTATGGAGAGTACAACTTATCTGTTAATTGATGAAAACGGAAAAGAACATGGATTAATTACCGGCGATACCTTATTTATTGGAGATGTTGGCAGACCAGATCTTGCCCAGCACGTAATTTCTGAACTTACTGAGGAAAAACTGGCAGCACATTTATACGAATCACTTCGTAATAAAATAATGCCCTTAGATGATCATTTAATTGTTTACCCTAATCATGGGGCAGGTTCTGCCTGTGGGAAAATGATGAGTAAAGAAACAACGGACACTTTGGGACATCAGAAAAAAGTTAATTATGCGCTTAGGCCTGACATGACAAAAGATGAATTTATAAAGGAACTTCTTACGGGCTTAACAGCACCTCCGGGCTATTTCCCACAGAATGTTTTGCTGAATATAAAAGGGTATGAGAGTCTTGACACTGTAATAGAAAGAGGAGAAAGGCCATTGTCGCCTGACGCCTTTGAAGTTGCTGCTAATGAAACAAATGCTCTAATGTTGGATACCCGTAAGGCTGAAGACTTTGCGAAAGGACATATTCCCAATAGTATTAGTATTGGTCTTGATGGTAATTTCGCTCAATGGGTTGGAGAAATGATACCAGATGTAAAACAGGAAATTTTGTTAATAACCTATCCTGATAAAGAAGAAGAGGCTATTACCAGACTTTCAAGAGTTGGTTATGACCACACCATTGGTTTCTTAGATGGTGGATTTAAGAGTTGGCAAAAAGAGAAGAAGCAAGTTGAAAGAATTAAGAGGATTACGGCAAGTCAGTTTGAAAAGGCATATTTTGGGGAAGGGCCACTTGCCTTTGATATAAGGAAAAAAAGTGAATTTGATTCTGAACATGTAATAGGCTCTATTAATATTCCCTTAAATGAATTAAATCAACATCTTTCTCAATTTCCAATAGATAAACCCTTCGTGCTATATTGTGCAGGAGGTTACAGAAGTATGACTGCCGCATCTATCTTAATGCAAAAAGGTTGGGAAGATTTCGTTGATGTCGCGGATGGTTTTGATGAAATTAAAAAGACAAAGGTTGAGAAATCGGATTATATATGTCCGACAACCATGTTGTAGAAATTTGTTTTTAAAGATTGTTTTGGTTGATTGTTACGGGAATGACCAAATTATTTTTGGTTGTTCCCTTTCCTACCATAACGTTAATATTTAATAAAAAGAGATATACCAATGTCATTATTTAAAACACTATTCGGATCAAAAACCGAACAATCAGATAAATTTGAGATTTTAGAAGTCTCAAAATATAAAGAGGCTATTACTGACCCGAAAGTTCAGTTGGTAGATGTTAGAACAGCCAAAGAATATAAACGTTGGCACATTGGGAAGGCCATTAATATTGATTTCTTTAATAAAGTTGATTTTCAAAAATCATTTGAAAAATTGAAAAAAGACAAACCGGTTTACCTCTATTGCCAGTCTGGAAGCAGAAGTCGAAAGGCGGCAAGAAAACTTATCGAGATGGGATTTGAAAAGATTTATGATCTAAAAGGAGGAATTATAAGATGGCAATAGCAATGTAGATATTCAAACAAAACAAAATTAACATAAATTATGAAGGCCTCAGTAATCGTTCAAAACCTCAAATGTGGCGGTTGTGCAAAAACCATCACTAGTAAATTATCGGAAATGAATCATCTTTCAGACATTGATGTGGATACAGAGACGGCCACGGTCCATTTTACTTGCGAAAATGTGGATGATGCTATTTTAGTTAAGGATAAATTAAAGGCACTTGGATATCCTTCCATTGAGTATAAAAATAGTGTATCTGCCAAAGCACGTTCATTTTTGAGTTGCGCTGGTGGCAAAATGTCGAAATAATGAAATCCTGCCTATTGCTTATTTCGATATTTTTATTTTTTACCTCATGTAAAGACTCGCCTAAAACTGCCAATCAGGCCATTGATAAAACCTCAGGAAACGAATTATTAGTTGATCAAGCTCACCAGGGAAAAGTTTCTAATGACACAGTTGAAAAATATAAGAAGTTAGGTCAGAAATATGCATCCAGGACAAAAGCTGCATTAGGTAAGAAATTAATTAGGGCTATTAATGAAAAAGGCCCCGACGGCGCTGTTGGATTTTGTAATATAAACGCACTTCCACTAACAGACAGCTTGTCTTTAACGCAAGGGTCTAAAATATGGCGTGTTACCGATAAACCCAGAAACCCTTTAAATAAAGCCAATGAAAAGGAATTGTCTTTTATAGCCGACTTTAAAAAAATGCTGGCATCAGGTTATCCTGTGGAACCAATATTGGATACTACAGATGGGCAGATAGATTTCTATTATCCCATTACCACAAATGCCATGTGCCTTCAGTGTCATGGAGTGCCAGAAGAGCAGATCGCAACATCTACTTTATCCGTTTTAGACCATCTTTACCCAATGGATATGGCCCGCAATTACCATGAAAATGAGATCAGGGGAATTTGGGCCATAAGGTTTAACGAAAAATAATTAAAGGATTATTGCCTTATTTTTCGTCCTTAGGCTTCACAAAGCCATATATTTCCTGATGCACAAAATCATGGGGAAACTTCTCATCTCCTGGGAAACCGAGTTCTATTGTTCCGCTGTCTTCGGGAATGTAATTAGTTTTAAAAATATAATCCCAGAGACTCAAACTAATACCAAAATTCACACCATATTTACCTGCAGGTAAGTCCATTGCATGATGATATAGATGCATCACAGGGTTATTAAAAATATATTTCAATGGTCCCCAGGTAATTTTAATATTCGAATGATTTAAATGTCCAATGGTAATGGCTAGAAAATGAACAACATATGCATGCTCTGGCTCAAATCCTCCAAGAATCATCACGCCGAAAACTTTAAGGGGTTTGTATAAGATATTCTCCATCCAATGATAGCGTAGATGGGCGGCAAAGCCCATCTCTTTGACAGAATGATGTACTTTATGAAAATTCCATAAGAAAGAATACTTGTGAAGCAGGATATGAGTAAACCATTGTACAAAGTCTAAAACAATAAAAAACAAAAGCAATTGCAACCACATGGGATATGAGGAAATATCGACTATAGCCAGACTTTTGGATGTAATACCAAAGTCGCTAAATAATACTTCTAATAAATTATAGATTCCGCTAATTGCAATAGCGAACATGAAAAAATTAAAGAACATATAAAAAGCATCCAGCCAAAAGTCTTTTCTGAAAACAGATTGGTCCTTTCGCCAGGGAAAAAGAATTTCCAGAATCCAAACTGCTAATGAAATTACCACCAGGCCCCAAAAATAGTTCGTATACCAGGGGACTTCAAATAGAATTGATTTCCATGTCCATTGTACACTTCCGGTAAAAGCCGAAACAAAAGCATCAATATATTTTTCCATAATGTTTTGATTTTATAATATTATACTATCTTTTTCATAAGGTAATTCGTAAAAATAACTCCATTCCACCCAGGATCCATCATAGTTTCTTACATTTTCAAACCCCATCAATTCTCTTAATACAAAGGTGGTCAAAGATGATCTGTAACCGGTATGACAATAAACTACAACCGTATCTTTTGCACTCATTTCCAAACCCTTGTAAATCTCTTGCAATTCATCAATAGTCCTGAACTTTTTACTGCCCTCATGATCAACAGCTTCTGCCCAATTTATGTGGATGCTTTTTGGTATTCTGCCTCCTTTTGACGCTCCCTTTTTTATTAGGGCTCCTAGGAATTCTTCAGAACTACGGGTATCAATGATAAAAATGTTGTTACTCTCATCGACTAATAAACCTATTAGTTCGTCTTTGTCAATCCACAATTTTTCACTGCTTTTTTTGGGAAGATAGAATTGGGTAGGAGGGTACGAGAAAGGTATAGTTGAAAGTTTTCCACCTATGTTTTCCCAGCTCTTTAGTCCGCCATTTAATATCTTCACTGAATCATAATCATAATATGTTAATAAACACCATAGACGTGCAGCATCAGGTGATCCCTTATCGTCGTAGACCACAATAAGATCGTCATTATCTATACCAATTTCCCCAAAAAGGAGTTCAATATTTTCCTTGCCAAATCTCATCCCGTCGTAGGGGTATGAACTATCAGAAACATCTGTACGCCATATATTTAAAGAACCATAAATATGTCCATTCTTATAACTCTCCGGATTTCTGAAATCCACTATCTTTATATTTTCGTCTTTAAAAATTCTTACTAATTCTTCTGCCTCTATAAGATGTTCCGATGAGGCATAATTTGAAAGGACAAGGTTTGGTTTTTCTTTTATTCCATTACAGGATATAAGAAAAAAACACAATACTGTATAAATACTAATCCTTGAGCTCATACCATTCAATTTCTGATAATTTTTCACGCCTTCCCTTTTTCTGTGGTGGGTAATTGGTTACCAGATAGTTTACAATTATAGCTTCATTATTTCCCAAATCCCATAAATTTTGGGTTTCCTGCATCCATTTAATAGTAGCAATCCATCTTTCCTCATTCATTCTATTTTGGGTGACCAGTTTTGCAGAATGACAATTTGTACAATTATTCACCACCGCCATTAAACCATCAGCTTCTATAAGACCGGTTCTTACATGTACGCCATTTTCAATCTTGTCAAAATCATCTGATTCCTGAACGGTGACATATTCGGGCTCAACTTCCGTTACTTTTTTCCTGGTCCAATCCGGGTTAGATAATAAAAACAGGATTCCTATTGCAGCCACAACGAATAAGCCAAATAAACCTGCCATAAGTCTATAGATGGCTCTTAATTGTTGTTTAAACTTAGAGTGCTCCTGCATTTATGTAACCTTTACTGCAATTCTATGGCATGCGTTATTCAGGTAACCCTTTGGATTCCAACCAGGCAATAGCATTGGTTGACTTATACCACGTGAATCCGTGGCCCGTGTCCAAACTTCATAATAGCCTTCCTTGGGAAAGTCTATTGAAGCCTTAAAATGTTGCCATGCCAATCTGTTTACCGGTTTTTCAATGGGACAGGTCTGCCAGCTGGAACCAAAATCTATAGAATATTCCATTCGTACTACTTCAAGTTCTCCAGCCCAGGCATGTCCCCTGATATCAAGTTTTTTACCTTTAGCAATCATAGCCCCCGATTTTGGATAGGTTATTAATGATTTTACGGGCATAGATTCAATTATACACATATCCTCGTCATTAACCTTATCTCCTGGGGCTACAGGATTACAAGGTACTCTGTAAGCTGTACCTGTCATTTTGGTGCCATCATGTACCTTATTTCGAATGCTGATTCTGTTAATCCATTTTCCCGAAACTGATGCCGGCCAGCCTCCTGCAACCAATCTTAAGGGGTAGCCATGCGCAAGCGGAATATCCTCATTGTTCATTTTAAAGGCAAGTAAGGTTTCCTCCTGAAGTGCCTTTATCATTGGTGCACCACGGGAAATTGGCTCTTTCCCCGGATCCCTGCTTAAATGTACATCCGCAGCGTGATAACCAATGTAAACGGCGTCATCTTTTATACCAACATCTTCCAGAACATCTTTTAGCCTGATTCCTGTCCAGCTGGCACAGGAAACCGCCCCAACTGTCCATTGATTTCCCTTCGCCGGAGGGTCAAATTCACTTCTGCCATTTCCTCCACATTCCAATGTCAATTGGTAGGTATACTGAGGAAATTTGGATTTTAACTCTGCCAGGGTATATGTTTTCGTCTGACCTACAGATTCTCCATCAAAAGTTAATGTCCATGTATTAACATCGATGTTTTCCGGGATTAATCCATTGTTACGAATAAACATAAACTTATTTGGCGTTATTTTATCATCCAAAAGGTGAGCCTTTGCTTCAATATTCCAGGGTTTGTCATTTAACACCACCATTCCTTTATCTTTGTCGAACATTTTGAAAGGGTCCGGGTCCTGAAGGGCCAATGGTTTATATCCTTCGGGTATAACGGAACCAAATACAATTTCTGCGCCTATTACAGAAGCCATAGTTCCTAAAGTGGCGTTTTTAACAAAGTTTCGTCTTTTCATTGAGTCTGTTTCTTTCTAAAGATTCTAAATTAAGAATTAATTCAGTAAAGAACATGTAACAAATGTTACTGTTCTTCAACTGCACGTCGATAATATTCAGGAAATCATAAATAATATTGCCAAATGAAATAATACTATCAGATTTTGATCATTGCAAGAGCTGACAATTGTAGCATGAAGAGCCGGGGTTGAGGCCAAATAATAAAGCCTTATTAGCCGAACAATGTTAACTTCATTTTTCCTATATTTAGAATGGATTCCAATTAAATATTCCGTTTATGATCATTCATAATTTTGGAGGTGAAAACTCCTTGCTAAATCAATTCGTCTCGGAACTCAGAGACATAAATATTCAAAAGGATTCCATGCGTTTTCGGAGAAACATTGAACGGATTGGTGAAATCCTGTGTTATGAATTAAGTAAAACCCTAAATTATAAGGTAAATACGGTGCAAACACCGTTTGGTCATAAAGCCATGGCTTTGCCCTTAAATAATCTTGTGCTATGTTCTGTTCTAAGGGCGGGTTTACCATTACACCGGGGACTATTGAATTATTTTGATAAAGCGGAGAACGCTTTTATTTCGGCCTACAGGCATCATCCGGACGGAGGTAACGATTTTGATGTTATCGTTAAATATTTTGCCGCTCCGGCTTTAGGAGGTAAAACCTTGATACTAACAGACCCTATGCTGGCTACGGGCAAGACTTTAGAGAATGTTTTAAACGCTTTAAAAGGCCATGGCCAACCCAAACAGATACACATTATTTCTGTTATTGGTTCTAAAGCAGGGATTGAGTATGTAAAAAGTGTTTTCCCTGAAAATACACATTTATGGATTGCTGCCATTGACGATGAATTAACCGGCAAAGGATATATAATTCCCGGATTAGGCGATGCAGGTGATCTCTCTTACGGAACCAAACTTTAAAATTTCCTTTGGCAACTCTGAAATAAGCAACTAAACCTATCCTGTTTCCTTCCTGATATAAAATTCAGTTCAAATATTCTGTAACATTGGTTACCAGATTTCGGTAACATAGGTTACCGTTTGCACTTTCTTCTCAGCCTAATTTTGCTTCAAATTAATTAGTTGATGAAGAATACAATACAAATACTAGCCTTGTTAAGCATTTTTATTCTAAATGCACAAAAGAACATACTGATTACCAAGGGAGAGATTATGAACAGGGTGATGGAGCAAAATAAAAGCTTAAAAATCTCTGAGAAGGATATTATGGCTGCCGAGGGTGACTTTAGACAAACCAATGCCGTATTATTTCCAAATATTAGTCTTTCACAAACCGGCATAGCTACTAACAATCCGTTGATGGCTTTTGGTATTAAATTAAATCAGCAAATTGTAACACAAGCCGATTTTAATCCGGACTTCCTAAATAATCCTAATCAAATTCAAGATTATGCAACCCGGATTGAGATACAACAACCTTTATTGAATTTTGATGGCTTTTACCAGCGTAAAGCAGCAAAAGCTAAATTAACAGCTTCAGAATATCAATCGGGACGCACCAGGGATTATCTGATACTCGAGGTTGAAAAATCATATATGCAGTTACAACTGGCATACAAAACAGTTGAAGTATTGGAAAAAACAAAGGAGGCTGCAATGGAAAACAAAAGACTGGCAGAAAACAGCTTTAAACAAGGGTACCTTCAAAGATCTGATGTACTTGCTGTAGAAGTGCGAGTAACCGAAATTGATAATCAACTGCAATACGCAAAAAGCAACATTCAAAATGCTTCCAATTACCTATCGGTTATAATGAATGATTCCACTTACCAGCTTATGACCCCGGCCGATTCTCTTAAGATTTTGGCAACCCAATTTTCTTTGAATAGTGTATCGGAGAATAGAAAAGATATTCTGGCAATGGAATCGGCTAAGGAAGCTTATTATCAAATATATAGATCGGATAAAATGAGTTTTTTGCCAAAGCTTAATGCTTTTGGTTCTTATGAACTTCATGATGACCAGGTGTTTCAGGGAAGTGCAAACAGTTATCTCTTTGGCGCAGAATTGAGGTGGGACGTATTGAATGGTACTAAGCGTTTTGGCAAAGCACATAAAAGTAAAGCAGAATTTGAAAAAGCCAATTTGGAATTAGAGCAATACAAATCAAAAAGTCAACTAGAGCTCAACAAAGCAAGGCGTATGCTTAAGGACACAAAAAATAATTTGGAGCTTACTACACTGGCTTTAAATCAATCCAAAGAAGCGCTTAGAATTCGCAGTAATCGTTTTGCACAGGGTTTAGAAAAAACGACGGATTTGCTCTTAGCGGAAACGCAATATGCTCAGAAACAACTGGAATATTATTTTACCATTTTTCAGCATAATTCTGCTGTGGCCTACATGGAGTTTTTAACAAAAGAATAATTAAACAATGAACAATAAAAACCGAAATATGCAAAAATTATATGTCATACTTATAATACTTATTGTCTGGAGTTGTGGTAATAAAGATAAGAAAGAGCAACAGGCAAAGGAGCCTGTTATTCCAGTAACAGTAAGAATAGTTGGTGAGATGGATGGTCCAACTATGATTTCTACAAGCGGAAAAATAGAAGCTGTTAAAAGTGCCAACCTAAGTACCCGAATTATGGGACATGTCGAAAAGATTTATGTAAGGATAGGGGATAAGGTCAATAAAGGACAACTTCTATTGAGCATAAACAACATGGATCTATCTGCAAAGCTTGCTCAGGTAAATGCTGGAATTGCTGAAGCTAAGGCGGCATATAACAATTCAGAAAAGGACATGAGGAGATTCACAATATTGTTTCAGGAAAATAGCGCTTCCCAGAAGGAACTGGATGATATAACTGCCAATTACAATATGTCCAAAGCAAGACTAGAGGGCGCAAGGCAAATGAAAAATGAAGTAAATGCGCAATTTTCCTATGCAGATATTCGTGCTCCTTTCGACGGAGTAGTGACCAATAAGTTCATAAACCCAGGAGATATGGCAAATCCTGGAATGCCCCTTCTTGAAGTAGAAGCTCCCGGCGAATACCAGGTGCTGACTGTAGTTCCCGAATCTGAAATAACAAAAATTAAACAGGGCATGAAAGTACAGGTGAGCTTAAATTCCTTAAATGAGAATGTCCCGGGAGAAGTTGTTGAGGTAAGTAGCTCATCTAAAAATACAGGCGGACAGTATCATGTTAAAGTGGCCTTATCAGAAACCAGCGCGCCTATCTTATCGGGGATGTATGCCACAGTAAAATTTCCTATAACAGCAGTTAATCAATTAAGAGCAGCTTTAATACCACTTGAGGCGGTTGTTCAAAAAGGTCAATTATCAGGCGTATACACAGTAAGCGAGAGTAACACTGCCCTTCTCAGATGGCTTCGTTTAGGGCGGACCTATGGAAATCGGGTTGAGGTTTTATCTGGCTTAGCAACAGATGAAAGTTTTATTATTTCATCTAATGGAAAATTATATAACGGAGCTAAAATATCTATACAGTAGATACGGGGTAAATTTATTAACTACCCGCCAAGAATAGAAGTTCATAAAGCAATAATAAAAATATGAAAGAAGGATTAGCAGGGAAAATTGCAAAGTTGTTCATAGGATCAAAGCTAACAGTACTACTAATGATAGTTTTTATGATCATTGGGGTATACAGCTCTTTTTTAATTCCCAGGGAGGAAGAACCTCAGATTGATGTTCCCATTGCTGATATTTTTGTAGGATATCCCGGAGCCAGCCCTACCGAAGTAGAGTCAAGGGTTGTAAAGCCCCTCGAAAAACTTATCTCCAATATCAAAGGGGTTGAATATGTTTATTCTACTTCCATGAAGGAACAAGCCATGGTTATCGTACAATTTTATGTGGGTGAGGATATTGAGAGGTCTTTTGTTAAACTCTACAATGAGATTAATAAGCATATGGATATTATGCCAAAGGGCGTGACTTTTCCGTTGGTAAAAACCAGAGCTATTGATGATGTGCCAATGCTGGGGTTAACCCTATGGAGCGAAAATTATGATGATTACCAATTGAAGCAGATTGCGCAGGAACTTACTGACGAAATTGAAAAGATAAATGATGTTTCGGCTATCCAAAAAATTGGTGGCAGAAACAGGCAATTAAGAGTAGTGCTCGACAAGGATAAGATGGCAGAAAGCGGCCTGGATTTTATTGCTGTTGCCCAAATGATAAAAGCCAATAACAGTCAACTAAGTGGTGGTACTTTTGACAAGTACGACACCGAGTTTACAGTAACCACCGGAAGGTTTTTGGAAACTACCGAGGATGTTGAAAATTTGGTTGTGGGCATTCAACAAAATCAACCAATATACCTTAAACAAATTGCGGCAATATATGATGGAGCTGAATTACCCAAAAATTATGTTTCTCTTGGTTTCGGTCAGGCAAGCGAAAATGCACAGCTGTATAATTCTGAATATCCCGCAGTTACCATTTCCATCGCCAAACGAAAAGGAGCCGATGCCATGAAGATTTCTGACATTATTCTGAACAAGGTAGACCACTTAAAACAAAATCTGATTCCCAGCGATGTGCATGTGGAAGTAACCCGAAATTATGGCGAAACCGCTTCTCAAAAGGTATCAGAACTGTTAATGCACCTTATTGGTGCTATTATAGCAGTAACTTTTGTCGTTATGTTGGCCATGGGTTGGCGAGGTGGTTTGGTGGTATTTTTATCAGTCCCAATTACATTTGCCCTTACATTACTCAGCTATTATATGCTGGACTATACGCTGAACAGAATTACGCTATTCGCTTTGGTATTTGTGACAGGTATAGTGGTTGATGATTCTATAATTATTGCGGAGAATATGCACCGTCATTTCAAAATGAAAAGATTACCATTCAAACAAGCCGCACTGTATGCCATTAACGAAGTTGGTAACCCAACTATTCTGGCAACTTTTACAGTCATTGCTTCGGTATTGCCTATGGCCTTTGTTTCAGGATTAATGGGCCCATATATGTCCCCAATGCCAATTGGAGCATCTATTGCAATGATATTGTCTTTGTTTGTGGCACTTACAATTACCCCTTACCTAGGGTTTGTTTTTCTACGGGAAAAAGAAAAAAAGGGAAAGAAAAAAGAAGAGAAACAACTAGAGGAAACCTTTATATACAGGATCTATGAGAGATTTGAAAAGCCTTTGCTCGAGAATAAAAAAACACGTTGGATATTTTTGGGAATAACTTTCATTTTGTTACTGGCTTCGGTAGCCATGTTCTTTACTAAATCGGTGGCTGTAAAAATGCTTCCTTTCGATAATAAAAATGAATTTCAGGTGGTCATAGATATGCCTGAAGGTACTACACTTGAACGGACTGCTGTTGTTGCAAAAGAAATTTCTCAATATTTATCGACTCGTCCGGAGGTTGTTAATTATCAAAGTTACGTAGGGACTTCAGCTCCAATTACTTTTAATGGCTTAGTGAGACATTATGATCTCAGAGGCGGCAGCAATGTTGCTGATATTCAGGTAAACTTGGTAGATAAACACGAAAGAAGTGCTCAAAGCCATCAGATTGCCAGCCTTCTGCGCCCTGAAATTCGAAAAATCGGAAAAAAATATAATGCGAACATAAAAGTGGTGGAGGTTCCTCCCGGGCCACCGGTGCTATCCACAATTGTAGGAGAAATTTATGGGCCCGATTATGATAAGCAGATTGCTGTCGCCAGTCAGGTGCAAAGTCTGTTAAACCAAACCAAAGATGTAGTAGATGTGGATTGGATGGTAGAAGCGGACCAAACAGAATATGAATTTATCATTGACAAACAAAAAGCTATGCTTTATGGCGTGTCACCCCGGCAAATATCTTATACATTAAATTTAGCCCTTTCGGAAAAAGCTATAACTAACTTATATGATGAAGATGCCTCCAACCAGGTAGGCTTGTTACTCGCTCTTGACGAAAAAGAGAAATCCACCATTAATGAGATTTCTCAACTCAAAGTAAAATCAGGAATAGGAACAATGATTACTATAGGTGATTTAACGGAAATTAATAAAACTACAAGTGCAAAAAGCATTTATAGAAAAAATCAAAAAAGAGTGGTTTATGTACTTGCTGATATGGCAGGAGAGCTGGAAAGCCCTGTTTATGCTATCCTGGGAATGACAGATAAATTAAAGGAAATTGATATTCCTGAGGGATATAAGCTTGAAGAGCTTTACAGTAAACAGCCCGATTTTGAAGATGATTACACTATAAAATGGGATGGAGAGTGGCAGATTACTCTGGAAGTATTCCGAGATTTAGGAATTGCATTTCTAGGGGTAATTATCATTATCTATATTTTAATTGTCGGGTGGTTTCAAAACTTTAAGGCACCTATTGTGATGATGGTAGCAATTCCTCTGTCCTTGGTAGGAATTGTATTTGGTCATTGGATATTAGATGCATTCTTTACAGCTACTTCTTTTATTGGAATGATAGCTTTGGCCGGAATAATGGTAAGAAATTCCGTGCTGCTTATAGACTTTATAAACCTTCGTGTTGCAGAAGGTGTTCCCTTAAAACAAGCTGTTATAGATGCTGGGGCAGTTCGAACAACACCTATTCTTTTAACAGCAGGAACGGTTGTCATTGGTGCTTTTGTTATTCTTTTTGATCCGATATTTCAGGGCTTAGCTATTTCACTAATGGGAGGGACAATTGCCTCAACCGTGCTTACTCTGTTAGTGGTACCACTGGTATATTATTTAATAGAACGTAAAAATCACAAAATATGAAACTACTTATTGTCACCGTAGTTGAGCAGTACGAAGAGGCTATTTTGGAACTTTTTAAAAAAGCCAATATTGAAAATTTTAGCGGTTCGGAAATCGACGGATATAAACAACAGGCATCTCTTTTAATGACCTCAAATTGGTTTCCGGGTGTAAAAGGAGGTGTAGAATCCAGTCTGTTTTTCTCCTTCACCGAAGATGAAAAAATAGATTTTCTATTTAGCTTAATTAAGGTATTTAATGAAAATTTGGTAACTAACAATCCCATTAAGGCGATTGTAGTTCCCATAGAAAGATCAATTTAAAAGATTATTAGTATGAAAAACAGAATTGTTAGGGCTGTTGCCGGAATCTTTATTCTGCTCACCTTAGTACTTGCCATTTATGTAAATATTAATTGGTTGTGGTTTACAGCATTTGTTGGAATTAACCTCTTACAGTCATCATTTACAAAATGGTGTTTAATGGAGGATATTTTATCTAAATTCGGAATAAAGGATTAAATAAATCATTTCCGGTCCGATATATTTATAAGTAAGCCGCTAGCCCGTCAACAGGACTAAATACTTCGATTATTATTTAATTATTGATTTGTATGACCTGAGAAAGACAGCATAGATCTGCTTATATAAGTATAATAACTTTTTATAACTTTTAAAGTAAGGTTTATCCTGAAAATCCTACTTTTATGGCATACTAATTATAGTTATATATTTGATCATGTCAGAAAAAACAGAACGTGTTAAGACACTTATATTAGGTTCCGGTCCTGCCGGTTATACAGCTGCGATATACGCAGCCAGAGCAGATCTGAAACCACTTATGTATACTGGGATGGAGCCCGGAGGGCAATTAACCACCACCACGGAAGTCGATAATTTTCCCGGTTACCCTGAAGGTATAGACGGACCTACGATGATGGTCCAGTTGCAGCAACAGGCCGAGAGATTTGGAACAGAAGTGCGCATAGGAATGGCTACTTCGGTTGACTTCAGTAAAGATGTTGGCGGGATTCACAAAGTAACCATAGACAATTCTAAAGTAATTGAGGCGGAAACTGTGATTATTTCTACAGGTGCAACTGCAAAATATTTGAATATTCCCAGTGAACAACGTTTACGCGGAGGTGGAGTTTCTGCTTGTGCAGTGTGCGACGGATTTTTCTACAAGGGACAAGATGTGGCAATAGTAGGAGGAGGCGATACGGCAGCGGAAGAGGCTTCATATCTTGCTAATATTTGCAACAAAGTTACCATGTTGGTTCGGAAGGATTATATGAGGGCCTCCAAAGCCATGCAGCATAGGGTAAACAATCTTCCAAACATCGATCTGCGTTATAATTCGGAAGTGGATGAAATATTGGGGGATCAGGTTGTTGAAGGTTTGCGAATCGTGAATAATAAAACCGGGGAAAAACAAGAAATTCCAATTACCGGATTCTTTGTTGCCATAGGGCATAAGCCCAATACGGAAATATTTAAAGGTCAGTTAGAGATGGATGATATAGGCTATCTTATAACACCTGGCAAATCTACTAAAACAAGTAGGCCAGGAGTTTTTGCCAGCGGAGATGTTCAGGACAAGGAATACAGGCAGGCAGTAACTGCGGCAGGAACCGGTTGTATGGCAGCTCTAGATGCAGAACGATATTTGGCTACTATAGAAACTCCTCAGGAAGTGTCCTGACTTAAAGGAAGATCTAATTATTGTAATCAATAAAAGACCGCTAAATTAAAGCGGTCTTTAAGTATTCCGAGGTAACCAGATCCTAATCTATTTTTTTGTAATTTTCAGAAAAAGTCCTGTTGCCTTCTGCATCAGTACTTATTTGACTATAGGTATCCCCCTCTAATTTTAGTTCAAAAGTAAATTTTCTCAAAGTCTCCAAATCTCTCATCATACCTTTATCACCATATTCTATAGTTTCCATTAACTCGTTTTCTGTTATTATATAGGTGCCATAGCCAAACCTACCTACAACATCATTACCATCTGCGTCCTTAGTTTCACTAGAGGTAGTACGAGACCACATGACCTTGCCGTTGCAATATATTTTAATCTGTCTGTAACCTTCAGCAAGAGGTACTGTATCAATAATATTTTCACCATCGTAATTATAGAAGCTTTGAAGTTCCCATGTACCTTCTATTGTATGCATTGTGTAGGGTTTGGAAGATGTGATCGCAGTAGCCGTGACTAAAAGCACAATCAATAATACTAATCCAAGAAATTTTTTCATGGTTGCGTGTTTTAAATAGTTATTCTTAAATAGATCTTAAAAGTTACAATTTTTTTTATAAAACCAACAGAATATTAGGGATTAAATTATTAATTGTAAAGGGAAGGCCACCAGTTTAATTATTAAACATAAAAAGAATTAATTAGTGAAGTAAGTTTTGTAATGTCTTTCTCAATATGTGAGGCAGTTAGCACTATCCTACTTTTTAAGCTGGTTTCTTCTGAGGTGTAATTAAAATCGGTTACAATAATTGCGTTATTATTCAGAAATTTAGTTAATTCAGGATCGGAATAACCAAATACGGGGAATCCTTCTATAAAACTAAATTTCTTACTATCATTTATTTGATTTAAGAAAAAACTCACATTATAATCCAAAATCTCTTTTTTGGATTTATATATTTCTTCAGCATCAATTAATGTGGCCATACTTGCAGGCGATGGGGGCGAAGCTCCGGCATAAAAATCGGTTTTTAATACTTGTTTTAACCTATTACCGGTGCCTAAGATTGCCCCTGCATCTATCCCCAGCGCTTTCCCCAAAGAGCAACAAATTAGTAGCTCTTTTGGTTTGCAATTCGAGAGAATTTGGTATACACCACTATTTGCGGGGCCTATTTGACCAATACCGTGTGAATCATCTGCCACAAGAATACATTTATTTATAGGTAGTGACGTTAACCCTTGAAATTCTGGGTAATTGTAGCCCGAGAAATCTATGGAATCTAACAGAATTACTGGTATTGCTTCCTTTTTTGAAGACAAATGGTCCCTTAATGCAATATTCAAAGCCGAATAGGTGATATAGGGTTTAATGTTGGATTGGTAAAGGGAAGAATGACTGTTTGGTGTATAGAATAACTGATATTGCTTACCACTGAACAAGCTGCAAATCAATTGACCCGCAAGATATCCTGATGATAAGGTTACACAGTCTTCGCTACCAACCCATTTTGAAAGATAACTTTCTGCTTCTCCATAAACCGATAGCTGAACATTGGACTTTCTGGAAGCACCATAGGCTGTGCCATATTTTTTAATATTTTCGATAAAAATATTTTGGAATTTCTTATCGGTTTGCATGCCTAAATAGGCGGTTCCACCGAAGTAAAGAAATTTCTTTCGATCAATTACAATTTCTCGGCCCGGAAAAGAATCAATATACGAGGTCATTTTAATAATTCTATTCCGCTGCCATTAATCTTTGGAAAAACAATGCGGCCGTTTTCTTTAATTTTAACTCCTTTTGCAATATCCTCAGATAATAACATTGCCCCATCCATATCTACATAATCCAATTTCGGTAATAACTGAGCTATAGCAGAAATCCCAACAGTAGATTCGGTCATACACCCTACCATGACCTTCAACCCTTGTTCCCTGGCTTTATCTATCATTCGTAAAGCCGGTGTAAGTCCCCCACATTTTGTCAATTTAATATTTATACCATTAAAATGGAGCCAGCATTTCTCTACATCCCCCTCTTCGATACAACTTTCGTCTGCAATTACCGGAAGAACACTTTGGTGTACTACTTTTTCCATCCCTTCCCAATCATCGGCCCTAAGGGGCTGTTCTAAAAACTCAACACCCAATTCCTTTAAAAGCGGTGCGTTGTGTATAGTTTCCGCTGCGGTCCAGGCACAATTGGCATCAATCCTGAAAATGGCAGATGTATGTTTGCGTAACTCTTTAATAATTGTCACATCATTATCTGTTCCTAACTTAATTTTGTAAATAGGCCAGGGTGTTTCTTTCATTTTGGAAACCATTTTATCTATGGTATCCAGGCCAATCGTAAAATTAGTAATAGGATAATTCTCTTTAGAAGTACCCCAAATCTCATATAGTGGTTTTCCGATGATTTTACCATAGAGATCATGGGCTGCAAGATCCAAAGCACATATGGCAAAGTTGCTCAATCCCCTGGATGCAATAAAAGAGTAAAAGTCTTCAGTACTATGAAAATTGTAGGCCTCTATTGCCAGGCGAACATCTTCTATTTCAGCGATCATGCTTTCACAGCTAATACCGTAATACTGATTGGCAGTTGCTTCACCATAGCCGGTACAATTTTCAGACGAGAGAGAAACTATTAAAGTATCTTGTGAATCATATGATTCCCTTGAAATACTAAAGGTATGTTTCAAGGTTAAAGTGTACTTTTTTAGATTGAGCTGCATTAACCAACTAGTTTAATACGAATATAAATAAATCCAATGTATGACGAAATAAAACCCCGGTAAGAATACCGGGGTTAAAATAATAAGGCTTTGTAAGATTTATGGTGTTTAATATTAACTAACTGGTCTTAGTTTTTATGAACGCTTCCGGAAACAGATTTCTTCATTTGAACTGTTGCTTCTCCGGAATAGGAAATATCGGCCCCGCTGCTGGCGTCAGCAGTCAAAGATTCAGATACATTTACAGAAATATCTGCTCCACTGCTTGCATCGGCATGGCAGGTTTGTACTTTAAAGTCTCGTGCCTTAATGTCTGAACCACTGCTGGCATTGGCATATAGCATATTGGCTTCACCAGATACTTTAATATCTGCTCCACTGCTTGTATTGGCATCAACCTCATCTGCACTTATTTCTACTTGCAGATCGGACCCACTACTGGCATTCAAAGATATTTTGTCAGATTCAATAACAGTTTTCCCTATTAAATCGGCACCGCTGGAAGATTCCAGTCCGGTAATATCAGGTAAAGAAACATATACTTTTTTTGTTGCTCTGCCAATATTTTCAATAGCATGGATTTTTAGTTTACCATCCCGGATATCTGTTCCAATTAAGTCAATAATATTTTCATCAGCTTCCACGGTGATTTCAAAATCTTTGGCCTGCGTAACATAAACATCCAGGCCTTCTGAGGCAGATACTACGGTAAACTCCTCAGTAACCTCTCTTCGGTCTTCGGCAATGACCCCGTTTCCTTTTTTACCGTCTCCAAAATTTATGTCAAAGGCACAGGAGGAAAGAAATAGTGCCATGATAAATGCGATTGTAATTCTTGCTAGTGTTGTCATGATAGTCGTTTTTAAGAACCCAAATTTTAAGGGTTGGATTAATTGTTTATTGATTTGATTGATAAAATTCTTTGTTTCTATTAGAAATATCGAAAATGAATTACTCAATTGTTGAATTCAAATGATGAATTGTAAGCTTCTAATTATTATCATTGGTTTTGATCTTTACTCCATCCTCATCAATTTTCATTTTAAAGGAATCCCCATCGTCTTTAATGTCAATATCTACTCCATTCTCATTGATAATTATGCGACCATCTTCATCATCTTCCTCTTTCAGATCTTCTGGACAGTCCAGACACTGCAATACACCGTTGTCTTGCATAAGCCATTGGTAATCTATTATATCGCTTCGATAAATATCCTTGTCGTATCGGGTTATTCTCCCAATGTGGCGTTTGGCAGATTCATCAAACCTTATGACGCTTTTTACCGGAACAAAAACCGTTACGCGTACTTCCTGGTCCCTAACCTTATTTTTAACATCTGTTGTGTGAAAATTATCAAGAAACAAGGTATTATCATCAACGGAATAATTGTAATCGATTTGGCTTGCCCTATCTTTTGCATTTGCAAAAGAATTTCCGTCTGCGTCCTTTCTAATTCGAATATGAGCAATGGAGTCCTCAGACTTTTTAATGTCAAAACGCACGTCGTTGGCAAATAACAGTTTGTCCCCATTTTCATCATAGGTAATGGTCATCCCATTAATCCCTACATTTTCCTGATTTTCATAAAGATCACTGGATCTTAGGCTAATGCGTAAGGTGTCAATTCCTTGATCAAAATTCAAATCTTCTTTGACAGTGGTTGTCCCGTTAAAAGCATGAGCAGAGGCTTGTTGAATTCCTAAAACACTCAATCCGATAATAGATAGTAGCCATAATCCCAGCAATGAGAACTTAGCTATGTTGCCGATAGACTTGAGGTTATTCACGAGAATTTTTAACCCCAGGTAAAGTAGAAAGAAAAATGGTATCCCTACGGCGAAAAAGGCGAGAAGTGAAACAAGCCATACTGGTGCAGCTGTGGAATTGACCATATCATAAAAATCAATTCCCGGGATATGTACAATATCCAAAATTCCTACGGTGAATAATCCTATAAATAGTCCAATTAATGTTGCGGCTCCTATTATGATCAATAATATCCCAATAAATTTTCCGAAAACTTTGAAAAAGAACATGATAATGTCTCCAAGAGCATCAAAAAATGTCTTTCCACTGCTTTTTACTTTATCACCTACTTTTTCATAATCTACACTCTTAACCCTATCTGCAACATCATCAAAACCTTCTTTTACTTTTTTTTCAATATTACTTATGTTAACTGGTTCACCTCTCATATCCAATTTCTGAGAAGTGGTTGCAGCTTCCGGCACTAAGATCCATAACAAGATATAGGCAATAAAACCAAATCCTGTGAAAATACCCAGCACAATGAAAATTAGACGTATCCATATAACATCGAACCCGAGATAATGTTCCAGTCCTGCACATACGCCACCAATAAATTTGTTGTCAATATCTCTGTAGAGTTTTTTAATTCTTGGACGAGATTCACCAGTCCTCCTTGGTTCATCTTCAAAAATGTCTTCATCTACCATGTAGTCTTCAGGTTGTCCCATGATGTTGATGACTTCATCTACCTCTTTAAGCGTTATAACCTGCCTGTCATTTTCCATTTTCTCCTGGAAAAGTTCAGCTATCCTGGCTTCAATATCAGCAATGATTTCATCGCTTCCGGCTGTTCCGGAAAATGAACGCTTAATTGATTCCAGGTAGCGCTGTAATTTGTTAAATGCTTTTTCATCTATGTGAAAAAGTATATTTGCGAGATTTATATTTACTGTTTTATTCATTGTTAGTTGTTTTTAGTATTGGTAACCAAATTAACTGCTCCTCTAAGTTCATCCCAGGTAATGTTCAATTCTTTCAGGAACACTTTACCGGTTTCTGTGAGTGCGTAATATTTCCTGGGTGGGCCGGAGGTTGATTCCTCCCAGCGATAATTAAGCAACCCGGCATTCTTTAACCTGGTTAGTAAAGGATAAATAGTGCCTTCAACCACCAGCATCTTTGCGTCCTTAAGGCTTCCAAGAATTTCGGAAGCATACTTATCTTCTCCTCTTAGAATGGAGAGTATGCAATATTCCAAAACTCCTTTTCGCATCTGCGCTTTTGTGTTTTCTATGTTCATAATTTCATAATTCTGTTTTGTGCTGTTCCGTGTACCACGGCTTCATTTCAGCATCTGGTTAACTGTTCGTTTTTTTGCTTTTCATTTGATGATGATTGATAAATAAACTCCTTTTTTTATTGATGAATAACTCCTATTATACAGCTTGATTAATGCTGTTTATTATTTTATAAAATTGATCGTTATGGGATATTTAAAATACTGCCCTTCATTTGTCCTTAAAGCCGCCAAAATGGTATAAACTATATTAATAATAAAGAGCGCAATTTGTAACATTCCTGTAATTCCAAGAGGCCAAAGCCACCATCCAAAATGTAAATTTTCACCTATAAAATGAAAATTGATATTGTTGAACTCGTTGTAATCGCGAATATCTAATAAGCCCCCATCAAAAATGCTTGGTATAAATCCAAGTATGAAAGGAACCGATATCATTCCAAGAATAATAGAGTACAATAAGAGGCTAATTTGAAAATTTAAAGCCTGCTTCCCATTGTAGTCTACAAAGCTGTGTTCCTTCTTGTTTGCAATCCATAATACCAATGGTAAAAGGAAGTTGCCAAAGGGAATAAAGTACTTACTAAGGGTAGAAGCATGAATAACTGCGGATAAACTTCTTTCGTGTTTGGTCAATGTCTCTGTCATGGCATATTAGTTTCTTATGCAAATATATGGCTAAAAGAAGGTATTATGCAAAACATAGTACTAATATTTAACAAATAATTAACATTTCTCAGTTAAAATAGAATACTTACTTTTACCAAATATTTTGTATTCAATGAGCCTAAGTCCCAACAAATTCAATGTCTTTGCCTTTTTAAAGTTACCATCAGCCTGGTGGTGCGGGGTTCGACTAAGATCCTACGATGAAGAGAAAGCTGTAGTTACCGTAAGGCATAAATGGTTTAATCAGAACCCATTTAAATCAATGTTCTGGGCTGTTCAGGGTATGGCAGCTGAACTTAGCACCGGTATTATGGTTAGCACACAGATTAGTGAACGTGGTGAAAGCATTTCCATGCTTGTCGCCAATAATAATGGTAATTTCTCTAAAAAAGCGACTGGTAAAATTACCTTCACATGCGTGGATGGGCGTAAGATAAAAGAAGCATTAGACCAAACTATTGTTACTGGAGAGGGGCAAACCTTTTGGATGAAATCTGTTGGGATAAATGAAGCCGGACTAGTGGTTTCTACGTTTAATTTTGAATGGACGGTGAAATTGCGAAATAGTCAGAAGTAGAATTTGACTTCTTCCCGAACCTTGCAATATTAACCTTAAGTTGTTTAGTTACCCTTATCTTTTAGACTAAACATTTTTGGGAGTCTATCTAAAACAACAAGGTATATTATAGTTATTATATAAGCAAGCCATGCTGAAGTAATCGCTTTTTCATATTCCTTCATATTCGCAATTCTATCTGCAAGATACCTGGCTTTTGTTTTCTGCTCAATGCTGGCACCCAGAGTGTCTATACTGGAGCTTATCATACCACCATAAAAGGCAGAAATCATTAAAAGGGCAGCAGTGAATCCTATGATTAATACAATGTTGAGTTTTGAGAAATTCTTAGGATATTTAAAAGCGAGGTAAGCTAATCCTATGGCTGCGGCAATTGAGATAATTGTAATAATTTTATAATCCATATTGTAAATATAACTTTTTGGTATTATACAACCCTCTTATGGGTTTATTTTAGAGAATAAAAGCTTAAATAGAATAGCCAAATTGTTTAAGGCAGGATTGTGCTTAATCAAAATTCAAAAAATGTAACAATTTGTAATAGCCAGATACTTATATTTATAGTTGACAGTCTAACTTTATAAAAAAAGAAATATATGAGTAATACAAATCACGAAATTGACTACCACATATATGGGGAAGAAATGCAATATGTGGAAATAGAATTGGATCCTCAGGAAGCTGTTGTTGCGGAAGCCGGTAGCTTTATGATGATGGATACCGACATAAAGATGGATACCATTTTTGGCGATGGTTCCAACCAGGATAACAGTATACTTGGCAAATTATTTTCGGCAGGAAAACGAGTTCTTACTGGAGAAAGCCTGTTTATGACTGCTTTTTTAAATGTTGGTCAAAGCAAAAAAGAAGTTAGTTTTGCTTCTCCTTACCCAGGTAAGATTTTGCCCATTGATTTATCTGAAAAGCATGGAAAATTTATATGTCAGAAAGATGCCTTTTTATGTGCTGCGAAAGGAGTATCTATTGGGATAGAATTCTCCAAACGTCTTGGCAGGGGCTTGTTTGGTGGTGAAGGTTTTATAATGCAAAAACTTGAGGGTGATGGGATGGCTTTTGTTCATGCCGGAGGTACCCTTGCCAAGAAAGAGTTAGGACCAGGTGAAATTTTAAAAGTTGATACGGGTTGTATTGTAGGGTTTACAAAGGATATAGACTACGATATTGAATTTGTCGGAGGAATCAAAAATACTGTATTTGGTGGTGAAGGTTTGTTCTTCGCGTCTTTGAGAGGCCCCGGAACGGTCTATATTCAATCCCTGCCTTTTAGCAGGCTGGCAGGTAGAGTTTGGGCCGCAGCGCCAAAAGGTGGAGGAAAAGACAAAGGTGAAGGAAGTATTTTAGGAGGAATAGGGGATCTGTTGGATGGTGATAACCGTTTCTAAATAATCACCTGTAAAACTGTAGTACCAAACTGATGTCTTTATGAATTTTAAAAAGCTATTTGACTTTTTAGGTGAATTGGAGAAGAACAATTCTAAGGTTTGGATGGATATTAACCGAAAACGGTACAAGGAAATTCGTGCAGAATTTATTAGCTGGTTAGATGATCTGGATAATACCCTGGCAGATATTGATAAGTATTATTACCGCACTCCAGGGAAAAAGGGCATAAACAGGATTAACAATAATCTTATGTATCACCCACACAAACCTGTTTATAAGGATCATTTTGGCGCTGGTTTGGATAAGGCACCCGGGACGGGAGACTTCTATATTCAGATTGGAATAAATGAATCCTTGCTTGCAGGGGGAATCTGGCGACCGGAACCAAAATCTCTGCGAAGTATAAGAGATGCAATAGATTATAATGGGGAAGTTCTAATAAAAATTATCAATAAAGATTCATTTAAAGAATCTTTTGGCTCACTATATATTGATGAAAAGTTGAAAGGTGCTCCCAAAGGTTTTACAAAGGAGCATCCTTACATTGATTTGTTGAGAAATAAATCATATGCCGTAGTTCACCAGCTTTCAAGAGATCAGGTATTAAGCAATGACTTTAAAGAAATTGTTATTAAAGTATACAGAGAAATGCTCCCTTTTAGAAGGTATTTAAATAATGCACTTACCGTATAACCAATTATATATGATACTTCAATTAATATAAGTCTCACCGAACATGAACAACAGCAAGATTAAAAATATTAGAAAGGACGTTTTATCAGATAATTGGTACACCTTATACAAGTACACTTATGAATATCAAAAGGAGGATGGAGAATGGGAAACTCAGATTCGCGAGGTGTATGACCGTGGAAATGGAGCTGCTATCTTGTTGTATAACAAACAGAAAGGAACAGTTATTCTTACCAAACAATTCAGAATGCCCACTTACTTAAATGGAAATCCTTCTGGTATAATGATAGAGGTATGTGCAGGGTTGTTGGATGGGGCTCATCCGGAAGATTGCATCAAAAAAGAAGTCGAAGAAGAAACCGGGTATAAAATACATCATGTAAAAAAGGTGTTTGAATCTTATATGTCACCAGGCTCAGTAACTGAAATACTTTACTTTTTTATTGGTGAATTTGACGAGCAAATGAAAGTAGGAGATGGTGGGGGTGCCGAGGATGAGAGTGAAAATATTGAAGTACTGGAAGTTCTATTCCATACGGCTTTAGACATGATCAAAAATGGCGAAATTAAGGATGCAAAAACCATTATGCTCTTACAATACGCAAGCATAAATAACATATTTCAATAATTATCTCGTACCCATTCGAATATATACTGCATTTGCTTTTTTATTTCGGAGGAGGAATTCGTAAAATGATTATTCATAAAACTGAATATCAGGGTTTTCCCGGATTTAGTTATTAAATACCCACTGATATTATGATTGTTACCCAGCGTCCCTGTTTTAGCATAGATATATGGATGGGGATTTCCCGGGTACCAATCAGCTAAAGTACCCGATTCTCCGCCCTCTGCAAAAATATTGAATAGTCGTTCTTTTGGAACCTCCCCATGAATCGCGTTCAAAACATATACCATAGCTTCAGGGCTAAAAAGATTATATCTGGAAAGTCCGGAACCATCTACCCATCTGGGCGGTTGTTTTAGATCTTTAAAGTGATTTTTCAGCATATAGTCTATGGCCGTCCTGGTGTTTAAAGTGTCTGATAGGGTAGAGGAGGCCAGCAGGAGTAATTGCTCAGCTAAAAAGTTATCACTTTCCTGCATCATTCTTTTATTTATACTATCGGTTAGGATTCCTGAGAGTATCATTTTTTCTTCGCAGGGCATTTTTTGAACTCCTGAGATTTCTCTCCCGATTGCTGCTTCCATAAGTGTCTGAATTACATCATTATCTGCTTTAAATGGAATTTCAAGAGTGTCTTTTCTTGTAGGATCGAAATAAAAAATATTAGTGTCGATCTCACGATTAATAGTGTTTTTTATCAGGTTTACATTTGATATAAAATAGTTGGGAATAACAAGTAAGCTATCTACATTAGAGATAGTTACAACATTACCAAATATTGGTAAGGCACTGCGTTCGGCAGAATAATATCTGTCATAGTCTTCCCATGCCCAACCAGGTCCGAATCTGCTATCACTAAAGTTGTTCTGATTTAAGGAGATATTTTTAAAACCCTTTAAAAACCGGATTACAGAACTATCGTTTAAATACGGATGCAATAGAGAGGGATTACCTGTGCCTTCAATAAACAGGGTATCGTTCAAATTACAATATTTCAATGCGGGAATCTGTTTGGGCAGTAGCAATAATGATGTATATAGGGTAAAAATTTTTGTATTACTCGCCGGTGTAAAATATTTATCACTGTTTAGTCGGTACAAAGTATCCATGGATATTGGATCGTATACCATAATCCCGGTAAAGTGATTTTTGAAAGTTTCAAGATTCAATGTGGCAGTGATAGTTTTGTTCAACTTTTTACCAGAAGCACAGGCTCCAATAAGAATTGAGAATAGGATTAAACCGCAAATATTGAGGAAGCTTTTCAATTTAATATCAATCACTTAAGTAGTAGAATTTTGTCTTTAACATGAATTTATCCAATTTTTAACGAAATGTACACAATAATATAAAGCTATTTTTGGTTATTTTTGCCATAACAATCTAATTAAAGCAAACTCTCAATATGGCAAAATCTATGCTGGAGTACTATAAAACCGTACTCCAAAAAGTAAGTTTTGATGTAAAACTCTTTAGTAAAGAACTCAAAAAGGCAATAACTAAACTATTGCCTGACGAAATTGAAGAATTAAAAGCCTGGCTACAAGATTTTATAACAGATAAGCCAGAGTTACGCCCCACATTAATTTATCTTAAAGCATAAATTAAAAGCCACCCAAAAGGGTGGCTTTTAATTTTTATGTATGGGACTAATTATTTTTACATCCTGAAACGTAATTGCTCCACGTACAATCCCCGAAATAACTTCTTTTAATGCTCGTGTAATCTGGATTTTAAGTTCACTTTTGTGATAAATAAGACTTACTTCCCTGGCTGGAGAGGGCTTATGGAAATATTTCAAATTTTTCTTTCTTTTATCATCTAATTCCATGGTGTTCAGGTAAGGTAATAAAGTCATTCCCATATCTTCATCGGCCAGATTTACCAATGTTTCAAAACTGCCGCTTTGCAACTGAAAATGCTCATTTTCATATTTTTTTGATGTCTTACAAAGATTAATTACGCCATCCCTAAAACAATGCCCGTCCTTTAATAATAAAATATCACTAATATCCAAATCTCCTGGATTTAGTTTATCTGCTTCTCTAAGTCTATGGCTCTTGGGTACATATCCAACAAAAGGTTCATAGTATAATGGCCTTTCTATTATATACTCAATTTTCAAAGGTGTTGCGGCAATAGCACCATCTAAATGCCCTTCCTGTATATTCCTTATAAGGGTTTCTGTACTTTGCTCTTTTATTATCAAATTTACCTTTGGGTATTTATTGATAAACGCTTTAAGAAACATCGGTAGTAAAGTGGGCATAACTGTTGGAATAATACCCAGTGTATATTCACCGCCAATAAACCCCTTTTCCTGATCAACAATATCCCTTATTCGTTCTGCTTCATTTACAATGTTTTTCGCCTGGGCAACAATTTTTTGACCCGCTTCTGTAATACGGATCGGTTTCTTACTTCTATCAAAAATAAGTACGTCCAATTCGTCTTCAAGCTTTTGTACCTGCATGCTTAAAGTGGGCTGTGTAACATAACTTTTTTCGGCAGCCAGGGTGAAGTTTTGGTACTCCGCAACAGCCAAAACATATTGCAATTGGGTAATGGTCATTTATCATAAATTTGTGTAATACAAATATAAAAACTATCAATAAAATTTATACTATAAGAGAAAGATATTTAATAATTTTATGATGAATAAAGAACATGATGAAAGCCTGGCTGGCAGCGGAGATATAATACTTTATGCAACAGAATGATAGCTTGGTCATTCAGGATATAATTTATATTTCTTTTAAACAATACCTAAAATAAAAATACCCGCTTAATGCGGGCATTTTTATGCTTTATACCGATTTAAAAACTAAGCTTAAATTCAAGATCTTCGCTACCCACCTTAAATTTAACATCCTGAAAAGTTGGGGGCCCCATGATCATTTCATTTCCACTCATCACATAGTTTTCTTTTGGCATGCCGTTATCCTCGAAATCCATTCTTTGATTACCATTTGCATCATGTAAAGATGAAATTGCATAAGTACCGGGCTTTACATCTTCAAATGTAAAGGAAATGCTTCCAGATTTTGCCTCAGAGCTAAAACTTTGGATTCCCGGACCTTTCATAAATGTATCCTGGGTATGTAATGCCGCCAGAATTTGACCTTCATCACTTAGAACATTTTCGATAGTGATCTTAAGGGTGATGCCTTTGGTATCCTGCGCATTTGCGATCATCCCGGAAATTAGTAAACCTAAAATAAGTGCCAGTGTTTTCATGTTTCTGTTTTTAATTTATTAATGATGGCTCAAAACTCTTAAAACTGGCAATCATTCAAAATTATTCCGTACCCAACTGTAGAAAATTGGGATTGAATTGTGTTAGTATTTTAGGGCTTCAATTCATCTTAATTTAAAGGACAGTTGGGTAATCTAATTTATTCTATGGAAGGAATGCGACCCAATTTTGCATCAATAACTCATAAGAATTTTTGGTATGAAATGGCTTATCCGCCTAATTTTCTTTTCATTGTTTTCGATATCCCTATACTGGCAAACAACTATTTCCGGGTCGGTGATAGATATGAATAATAATGCCGTTACAGGTGCTAACGTTTATCTGGAAGGAACTAATGACGGTAGTTCCACAGATTCATCCGGGAATTTTAACTTTACCGCTTCCGAGAGCGGACCCCTGTTACTTATTGTATCTATGATGGGTTATGAAACTCAATTGGAGGTTGTTGATGTTACTTTTTTGTCGGATTCTTCTGGACAATTAGTACAGATAAAAAAAGCAACCAATTGGACAATTTGTAATATCCCGGTTGCAGGTTATTAAAACAAACAGTTTTTTGGGATTGTAAGACTTAAACTTGTACTGGAAGATGATTTTAGGTATCTTAATCAACAAACTATTTGATAAGAACCTTAATGAAAAATATGGAGCTACAGCTGATTAAAAAAATGCTTCAGGATCACGGATATATTGGTGAAGATGCAATAGCCATGTCTATATTCCTTTCGATGAAATTGGAAAAGCCTTTACTTGTAGAAGGTCCTGCAGGTGTTGGAAAAACCGAAATAGGGAAAGTAATGGCTAAGGCCTTGAATTCGGAATTGATACGGTTGCAGTGCTACGAAGGCCTGGATAGTACACATGCCCTTTACGAGTGGAATTACCAGTACCAATTACTCTATCTTAAGATGCAGGAGGGGAAGAAAGGGGACCTTAAAAAACTGGAAGAAACTATTTTTTCGGATCAATTTCTTTTAAAAAGACCAATTTTACAGGCAATTACCCAGCAAAATAAATCAGTATTGTTGATTGATGAAATTGATCGTTCTGATGAGGAGTTCGAGAGCTTTTTGTTAGAGGTATTGTCCGATTGGCAAGTCACTATTCCCGAAGTTGGGACTATAAGGGCTACGAACATACCACAAGTAATACTTACCGGCAACCGAACCAGGGAGTTGTCTGAAGCACTGCGCAGAAGGTGTCTCTACCTATGGATTGATTATCCCGACTTTGAAAAAGAATTGGCGATCGTTAAAACAAAGGTTCCTGAAGTAGATAGTAACTTGGGAAAAGAAATTTGTTCTTTCATGAAGGAGCTGAGACTATTACGGTTAGAGAAGACACCGGGAGTTTCCGAAACCATTGACTGGGCCAGAGCTCTGGCATCTATGCATCTTACGCACTTGAATCAACAAATAGTGGAAGACACCTTAGGAGTTGTATTAAAGGATTGGCAAGACATGCGGCAAATAAAAGATTCGCTCTCTGAATTATTGGAGAAGACTGGTGTGGTATCCAGGATCATCTAGTGTTAGCGAAAGCTAGTATAAAAGAAATGCGGATTATCATGCAAGAACAGCTCATTACATACCAAACAGAAATTTCGGGAAATGTTATTTTGTTCTGTCGCTTTTTAAGAACCAAAGGATACGTATTGGGAACAATTGAAGAAACCGATGCACTCAAGGCCATTTCTTTTATGCCTATCAATCAGGAAAAATATTTTAAGGAGGCTCTTAAAGCAGCGGTGACTAAAACCCAATATCAGTTTATAAAATTTGATGAATTCTATCAGGAATTTTGGGATCAACTTTCTAAGGCTGTAAAGGCGAAAACGAAGGATATACCAATAAAAAATGAAAGGAAGGGCAAAACACAAAAAAGAGACGCACAATTTGAGGCACTAAAAAACTGGCTAAAACTAAATCCTTTAGATGATGAAAAAGCTTTTTCTTCTTATAGTTATATGGAAATCCTAACTAAGAAAAACTTTTCGGATTTAAGTCGTGAAGAAATGCAATTCATGATGCGATTGTTGCAAAAGCTGGCGAGAAAGATAATCCATCAAAAAAGTAGGTTAAGAAAAACTACTAAAAGAAAGACTAAACTTGATTTAAAGCGTACCATCAGAGCCAACATGCGGCGGGGCAGTACTATTCATAAAATTATTTTTAGTGAGCGAAAGAATAAAAAGCTGAAATTAGTATTACTCTGTGATGTTAGCAGATCCATGGATTTGTATAGTCGGTTTTTTGTACATCTCATTTACGCCTTTCAAAATACGTATGACAAGATTGAAACTTTTGTTTTCAGTACCGCCTTGCATCGCGTTAGTGAAATTTTGGATAATTATGAATTGGAGGAGGCCTTCAATACTATTTCCGAAAGAGTACCACACTGGTCTGGTGGAACAACAATAGGCAGTTGCTTATCTGATTTTACAAAAGATTATGGGTATCGTCTCCTGGACAAAAAAACAATTGTTTTCGTTTTAAGTGATGGTTGGGATACGGGGAACCCGGCAATTATGAAAGAGGCTATGTCTACCATATATAAAAAGACCAGAAAAGTTATCTGGTTGAATCCTTTAGCAGGCAGCTCTAATTTCTCTCCGGAAGCTATTGGAATGAAAACTGCTCTTCCTTACATAGATGTATTAGCATCAGCACATAATTTAGAAAGTCTCAAATGCGCCCTGCAGCAGGCTCAATCCCGGAGGAATTTATTAAATGGGTAGTATTTTTTATAAAATATTAAATAAACTAAAATTCTTATCCTGAATTTTTAAGTAGAATCAAAAAAAACTACGCAATAGTTAAAATTTTTGCTTCGTAATTTCTATCTTCATAAACCAATCAATTAGAAGTGAAGATAACAGGAAAGTACACTTTAAAAACTACACCGGATATCGTTTGGAATATGGTCATGAACCCTGATATCTTAGTAAAAGTGACTCCCGGTATTAAGAAGTTGAAAGCACAGGGCATTGATAGTTATGAAGCAATTTCTGAGGTAAAGGTAGGTCCGGTAAAAGGAGAATTTAAAGGCATCTTATCTATAAAAGATAAAGTTAAAAAAGAAAGCTGTGTTCTCATATTGGATCAGAAGAGTAAAATGGGCAATGTGGTAGCCGATATTGGAATGAAGCTTATACCGAATGAAGGTGTAAATACGGAAATAATTTACACCGGAAATGCAAGATTATCCGGAATGCTTGCACGTATGGGACAACGGATCATGAGCGGTGTAATCAGTACCCTTACCAAGCAATTTTTTCAAGCTATGGAAAAGGAGTTGGAAGAAGTACATTAGTATTCGGCATTTCGGCAATATGACCCATAAATTGAAAAATAGTAACTAAATCATGTATAAATGAATGTATCAATTACAATCAATGGGACATCGTACACCCATGATATAGAACCAAGATTAAGTTTGACTCAATATTTGAGGGAAATTTTGGACCTTTCCGGTACACATATGGGCTGTGATACAAGTGGTTGTGGTGCTTGTACTGTTACCCTCAACGGTGATGCTGTGAAATCCTGTACCATTTTAGCTGTTCAGGCAGATGGTTGCGAGATTACTACAATAGAAGGCTTAGCTAACGGAGATCAAATGCATCCCATACAGGAGGCTTTTAAAGAACACCATGGTCTGCAATGTGGCTTCTGTACTCCGGGAATTGTGATGACTGCAGTTGATATCATTAAAAATAATTCTAATCCTACCCAACAAGAAATACGGGATGGGTTAAAAGGTAATTTCTGCAGATGTACAGGATATCACAATATTGTTAAATCTATTCAGCATGCTGCTGAGAAAATAAACAGTTAAATCATGGGAAATTTTATAGGGAAATCAGTAAAAAGACGTGAGGATACTCGTTTTTTGAAAGGTGCAGGTAAATACACTGATGATATTAAGTTGCCTAAAATGACCCAGTCTGCGTTTGTAAGAAGTCCTTATGCTCATGCCAAGGTACTAAGTATAAACACATTGGAAGCAGAAAAAGCAGAAGGAGTTGTGGCTATATTTACAGCCAAGGATGGTTGTGGGCAATACGGAGTTCCCTGTGGGTGGCAGGTGAATTTTAAAAATGGGGATATCATGAGAGAACCTGTACATCCTCTGTTGGCAAAGGATAAGATAAGGCATTTAGGGGAAGCAGTGGCCATTGTAATTGCTGAAAGTTTGGAGTTGGCGCGTGATGCCGTGGACCTTGTAGAAGTGGATTATGAAGAACTACCTGCCGTCACTAATCCGAAAAAAGCCATGGAAGAAGGGGCACCTTTGGTACATGAGGAATGGCCGGATAATGCGGCTTTCGATTGGTGTATTGGTAACGACAGATCTGAGGTTGAAGCGGCATTGTCTTCTGCCCATCATGTTACGGAAATGGAATTTAAGAATCAAAGATTGGCGCCTAATGCCATAGAACCAAGAAGTTATATTGCGGATTATGATATAAATAGTGATAAATGGACGCTTTATACCAGTACTCAGAACCCCCACTTAATACGCCTGTTACTCTGTGCTTTTGTTCTTGGCATTCCGGAGCACAAAGTTCGAGTAGTAAGCCATGATGTCGGAGGTGGTTTTGGAAGTAAAATTTTTCACTACACTGAAGAAGCATTGTTAGTTTGGGCGACTAAAGAGATAGGAAGACCGGTTAAATGGACGTCTGACAGGAGCGAGGCATTCCTGACTGATGCGCATGGCAGAGACCATATGGTAAAATCCAAAATGGGATTTGATAAGGATGGTAAAATTGTGGCCTTCCTTTCTGATGAATACTGCGCTATGGGGGCCTATCTTTCAACATTTGCTCCTGCCGTTCCTACGTATTTACACGGAACTTTATTCCAGGGGGTTTATACTACTCCATTAATACATCTTAATGTAATTGCTCCGTTTACCCATACAGTACCAGTGGATGCCTACCGAGGTGCCGGGCGACCAGAAGCGACTTATCTATTGGAACGAATGATATCTAAAGCAGCTCAGGAAATGAGTTTAGACCAGGCCGAAATACGTTTTAAAAATTTCATCCCACCTTTTGATGGGGTTAAACAACCTGGTTATCAGACCCAGGTTGCCCTGCAATATGATAGTGGTAATTATGAAAGTACTTTAAAAAGAGGACTGGAAATGTTGGATTATGACGATTTTCGTAAGGAACAAAAAAAGGCCCGTAAGAATGGAAAATTACTTGGAGTAGGAATATCCACTTATATTGAAGGTTGTGGGATTGCCCCATCGGCAGTAGTTGGTTCGTTAGGTGCCCGGGCCGGTTTATTTGAAGTTGGACATGTGCGGGTTCAACCTACGGGTAAGGTATCAGTATTTACTGGCTCACATTCTCACGGTCAGGGACATGAAACCGTTTTTGCTCAGTTTGTGGCAGATAAATTAGGAATAGACATGGATGATGTGTTAATAGAACACGGTGATACGGATCAAGTAGCATTCGGCATGGGTACTTATGGTTCGCGAAGCTTGGCTGTCGGAGGAAGTGCTATCATAAAAAGCATTGAAAAAATTCTGGAAAAAGGCGCTAAAATTGCGGCTCACAAATTAGAAGCGGCAGAAGAGGATCTTGAGTATATGGCAGGAAAATGGATAGTAAAAGGAACAGATAAGTCCATATCCTTTGGCGACGTTGCCCTGACTGCTTACGTACCCCATGACTATCCTGATGGACTGGAACCGGGGCTAGACTTCTCTAGTTTTTATGATCCCACTAATTTTACCTATCCTTTTGGAACCCATATTGCGGTAGTAGAAGTTTGCCCCGATACTGGTAAGGTAGTCTTGAAACGATTTATTGCTTGCGACGATGTTGGCAACGTGATGAACCCTATGATAGTAGATGGACAGATTCATGGAGGGGTAGCCCAGGGAATAGGGCAGGCATTGCTGGAAGAAGTCGTGTATGACGAAAGCGGACAGATGTTGAGCGGTTCGTATATGGATTATGCCATACCAAGAGCTGATGATTTACCCATGTTCGAAACTGATAGGACAATAACTCCATGCCCACATAATCCACTTGGCGTAAAAGGGGCGGGAGAAGCCGGAGCTATTGGTTCAACACCTGCGGTTGTTAACGCCGTGGTGGATGCATTAGCTCATTTGGGAGTAAAGGATATTCAAATGCCTCTGACTCCACAAAGGGTTTGGAAAGTAATGCAGAATTAATATTTAAATTTAACCAATTATGATACCTACAAAGTTTGATTATATAAAAGCATCGACGGTGAGCGAAGCCGTAAAGCTACTAGACAAACATGGATTTGACGCAAATATAATATCAGGAGGCCACAGTCTTATTCCTGCAATGAAATTAAGATTAAATAGTCCTGAAATTCTCATTGATATCAGTGGTATTCCCGGGTTAAATAAAATAGCGGAAAAAGGTAATGAAATTGTTATCGGAGCCAATTGTACTCATAAAGAAATTTTAACTTCAGTAATGGTCAACAAGCATGTAAACATTTTAGCACAAGCAGCAGAAACCATTGGTGATTTACAAGTCAGAAACAGGGGAACCCTTGGCGGTAGTCTGGCGCATGCAGACCCATCTGCGGATTATCCTGCAGTTGTCCTTGCTACTGAAGCAACAATAGAGGTGGAAGGAAAAAATGGCAGTAGAACCATCGTAGCCTCCGACTTTTTTCAAGGAATTTTCACCACGGCTCTCAGTGAAGATGAAATCATTACTGCGGTTCGGTTTCCAAAGATTACCAATGGCAACTATCAAAAATTTTACCAATCCGCATCCCGATTTGCAGTGGTGGGTGTAGCTGTAGTTAAGGATGGTAATACAGTAAAAGTAGGTATTACTGGAGTAGCAGATACCCCCTATAGGGCAACAGCCGTGGAAGAAGCGTATAATGGGAACAGCGATGCGGCAACACATGCGGTTGATGATGTTGAAGTTATGACCGACCATTTTGCCGATGTTGAATATCGCTCTCATTTGGCAAAAGTCTATGTTAAAAAGGCATTAGAGGCCTAGGATTTTGAATTGAATTTATCCAGAATTGACGGCAATTCGTTCAAATTATTCAAAGTAGCTGTAGGTTGCAGATCCCAAGGGTCAAAAATGGTTTCGGGTAAGCGCCGTACCCAGATTGCATGCATACCATAAGAAGTTGCGCCCATAATATCAAACGGATTACCGGAAATAAGCCAGGAATCAGATTTCAAAGTTTTGGTTTTGTCATTAAAATGTTGATATACTAAAGGGCTCGGTTTAAACATTTGAATATCCTCAACACTTACAATGTCGTCGAAAAAATCCAAGATTCCTGCATTATTCAGTAATGTGGAGACATTATGTACACTGCCATTGGAAAATGCAAATAAGGGATATCCTGATTTTTGTAGATTCTGTAATGTATTTTCAACATCATCAAATATGGGCAAAATTTTGTAAGCGTTCATTAAATCGTCCTTTTGGCCTGGTTTTAATTTTATTTTAAAGAACAAGCAACAGTAGTCCAATGCTTCTTTGGTGCATACAGAAAAATCCACAAACGTATTCATCAAACCCCGTCTGAATGAATATTCCAACTGTTTGTTTCTCCAAAGATCCATAAAAGGCAAGGCTTTCGCTCCGATTATCGTTTTCAAAGTCAGATATATACCAGAAGTGTCTATAAGGGTACCATAAACATCGAATGCCAACGTGTAATTCATATCTCTTACATAATAAAATTGATATTAAATATTTTCTATTTTAAAATCAACAGCCGCTTCATTGTCCTGAACAATTAAACAGAGGAATCCGGCAATGATCATTGAAACTCCACCTATAATCAGAGCATAAATAGAAATATTGCCAAAAAAAGACTTTAACATAAAGCCCAGGATGCCTGCCGCCACAATTTGAGGAATTACTATAAAGAAATTAAAAACCCCCATATAATAACCCATCTTATTAGCAGGTAAAATACTGGATAACATAGCATAGGGCATTGACAAAATGCTTGCCCAGGCAATACCAACTCCTATCATGGATACCAGCAGTAAATTTGGATCTGAAATAAAATAGATAGAAATCAATCCAATTCCCCCAATAACAAGGGCAATTAAATGTGTCATTTTTCTACTGATTTTTTTAGCCACCACGGGCAATAAAAAGGCTACCAGGGCGGCAATTCCGTTATATACAGCAAAGCAAATTCCTACCCAATCTGCACCCTCATTGTATAACGAAGAAGCAGTATCTGATGTATCGTAAATATGGCTGGTCACAGCTGATGTTGTATAGATCCACATAGCAAATAATGCAAACCAGGAAAAAAATTGTACAAATGCCAGTTGCACCATGGTTTTGGGCATTTTAAAAATTCCCATAAAAGATTCTTTGAGTCCGGTGAATACTCCTTTCTCTGCATTCTCATTTTTAAGCTTTTCAATATCATCGGGTGGATATTCTTCGGTGTTAAAAACCGTCCACATTACTGCAGTGAAATAGGCAATGCCCCCAATGTAAAAAGACCATTTTACCGAATCCGGGATACCTCCATCCGCGGCTATATTTTCTATTCCAAACCAATTCGTCATTATGAAAGGCAGGGCAGAGGCAATTACAGCGCCTAAACCAATAAAAAAACTTTGCATAGCAAATCCGCTGGTCCGCTGTTCGTTGGGCAACATGTCACCAACAAAAGCCCTAAATGGTTCCATACTTATGTTAATTGATGCATCCATCAGCCACAGCATAATTACTGCCATCCAAAGTGCTGTTGAGTTTGGCATTGCAAATAAAGCGATAGTGGCAAGAATTGCTCCAATCGCGAAAAAAGGCCTGCGCCTTCCCCATCTACGGTGCCAGGTTCTATCGCTGTAATAACCAATAATTGGTTGTACCAACAGGCCTGTTACCGGGGCTGCCAGCCATAGAATTGGCAATTCGTCTTTGGATGCACCCAGAGTTTCAAAAATCCTACTTACGTTAGCATTTTGCAGAGCGAACCCGAATTGGATTCCCAGGAAACCAAAGCTCATATTCCAGATTTGCCAAAAAGTTAATCTGGGTTTGACCGAGCTAATAGAAATTTGCGACATATTAATTGGTTTATTGTGGATCTGTTTAGTTAGTTATTAAAAGTAGTTTTTTTTTATGAATCCACCTGACTAGAGAATTTATTGGCAACCAGCTTTTAAACTGATTTATTTGAACTCCACCTCAATCTATCGAGTGAAGTACTTTTAAATACGCAGTCTGTGTTTAAATTGTAATATCGGTGCCAATGATAGTATTTTACGCAGTCACTTTGGATTTCTTATATTTACCTTCCTATGTTAAGCCCGAAAAATTATCGTTATTTAAGACAGACGCTTACGTTTGGAATTATCTGGCTACTATTCGGACTTGTCTATGTATTTCTTGAATATGGATTACTTGGTGATTCACCTATATACCCCGCTACGGGTAATAAATATGATTTTAAGAATGCCTTAATATATACGAGTCTTGGAAGCTTTCTTATGGGATTGGCACAAGGTTGGATAGAGGTAACCTGGTTAAGAAAGCGATATCAGGACAAACCGTTTTGGAACAAGATATTCATTAAAGGAACCTTTTACACGCTTCTGTTAATCATTTTTCTATGCGTTCTCACTTTGGTTACAAATTCAATCCGCTTTAATAGTTCTGTTTTTGAACCGGTTGTTTATAACAGCCTCATAGTTTTTATGAAGGAATTCTCTTTTTGGAGTGTTATCATTTACGCCGCAATAATATTAGATATCGCATTATTCTATTCTGAAATAACTACATATTTGGGAAACGAGGTGTTCTATAATTACTCCTTTGGCAAATACGTAAAACCTAAACAAGAAGTAAGAGTATTTATGTTTCTTGATATGAAGTCTTCAACAACTATAGCAGAAAAGATAGGACATAGAAAATATTTTGACTTGATAAAGGCTTATTACGCCGATATGACTGATGCTATCCTGGAAACCAAAGGAGAAATATATCAGTATGTAGGAGATGAAATTGTTGTCTCCTGGCCAGAGAAAAAGGGACTGTTTAATAATAATTGTATTGTTTGTTTCCATAAGATTTGTGAGGTGTTTGAAGATAAAAAGTCTCATTATATTGAACAATTTAGACTGGTACCGGAATTTAAAGCGGGTTTCCATATTGGCGAGGTCACAACGGGAGAAATTGGGATTATTAAAAAGGATATAATATATACTGGAGACGCTTTGAATACCACATCCAGAATTCAATCGGAGTGCAATAATTACGGCGCAAGGGCTTTGATATCAGAAGATCTGGTTATAAAATTGAATTCGGACCCCTTTTTTTCGCTTACCGAAATTGGCAAACTGATACTGAGGGGAAAACAAGATGCCATTCAATTATTTGCGATTAATTTAAAATAATTCAAATGAATATTGGTTGTAGTTTTGATTATGTGAAAAGTTAAAAACTGTCTTAATCTAAATTGAGCCAGACTTTTTCAATCAGCGCCTTGGTTGCCTTGATGCCTTCGGGTTCACTTAGTTTTTCGCCCTCGTATTCTATCCCTATATAACCATCAAATCCCGAATCTTTTACGGTTTTAAGCAATCTTCTATAATCCAGAAAAGTCTCATTGCCTTTCGCGTCAAAATTGTAAGATTTTGCACTTACCCCTTTTGCATAAGGTAAGAAATCGGCAACTCCTTGATAGGGATCATACATGTCTGTGCATTTGTCATTTTGCGTGCTTCCCCATTTGGCATTAAGGCACCAGTTACCAAAGTCTGGTAAAGTTCCCAAATACTTATTATTAACTTCTTCTAGTATTGAAATCATAAAATTACCATCTGAAGTATGTAGGCCATGATTTTCAATCAGTACATTAATTTTTTCTTTAGCACCATAGTCACTTAACCTTCCTAAACCATCTATTAATGAATTCTTCAATGTGATCTTATCTCCCTGTCCAAATGCATTCACCCTTATAGAGTGGCACCCTAGGAGTTTGGCTGCATTGATCCATTTGTAATGATTTTCAATGGCTTGAGTACGTTCATTATTATTGGCATTACCAAGTTCTCCTTCATCATCTACCATGATCAGGAGATTTTTAACCCCGGCAGCATTGGCTTTATTTTTAAGTTGATTCCAAAACTTTTCACTTTTGCCGTATTCTTTATAAAATGCATTTACATATTCAACTGCATTAAGACCAAATGAGTTTATTGCAATATCCGGAAAATCAATAGCGTTTAATTCACCTTTGAAAAAAGCCCTGTTTAATGACCATTGTGCAAGTGATAATTTTGGCTCTGTAGAGTTCAGTGCGGAGTTTGAAGCAAATACATCAAAATAAGGTACCGAAAGCGCAGCACCACCAAGTACGGATTTTATAATAAAGGATCTTCTGGTTTCCATTGGAAAGATTATTCTAATCGTTCATTTTCGCTTCTCTTCGCTACAATTTCCACCAGCCAGTAGATCAATTCTCCCAGGCCGCTAACAAAAATGAACAATAAGATCCATAATAGCAGCGTATGCCCCTGCTTGAGATTCGGATTCTGAACGGCATGTACGATAAAGAATACCAAACTTGCAACAGAAAGTAGTATCACTAAAAAAATCACAATAAAGAAAGAGCCTATCCATTCTATAATTAGCTCAGGAGGCCCATCATGAGCTTGCTCCAATTCGGGAATATTGCTAAGTATAGAAAATAGAAAAACAAAATACCCCAGCATCATAATAAATAAAATAATTATGGGCGATAGAGCGAAAAAGGCCTGCCAGTATTTATTGTGTATCATTAGTCTGTCTTATAGACCTTTAAGATAGTTATAATTATATACATTTTGGTAAAAATCGGGGTAGAATATCTTTAGTATTAGCCTTTTTTATACTTTTCAAACCAGGCTAATACACTTGCTATCTTTGCAATCAGATTACTGGGTTTATTGGCAATACCATGTGATGCTCCGGGAATTCTTACCATTGCGGTTTCCACTTTTTCCAGTTTAAGGGCGGCGTAAAACTGTTCAGATTCAGCAATTGGAGTACGGTAATCTTCTTCTCCTGTTAATAGCATTGTAGGGGTTGAAATATTTCCTACATATGAAAGTGGTGATCTCTTGAGATAGTTGCTTGGATCTTCCCAGGGCTTATTTGGAAACCAGTATTTATAAAAGAATCCGACCCCATCTGCATAAAGCACAAAACTATACCAGTTAATTACCGGTTTGGCAACAACAGCAGCAGCAAATCTATCAGTTTTCCCAACAATCCATGCAGAAAGTACTCCTCCGCCACTACCTCCTGTGACAAACATGTTTTCTTCATCTACAAACCCTTGGTTTATTACTTCATCGATGCCGGACATGAGGTCGTCATAATCATGGTTTGGGTAATCATGATGAATTAAATTCCCAAATTCTTCACCATAGCTTGTGCTACCTCTTGGATTTGCATATAATACCATATAACCCTGAGCCGCGTATAATTGGATTTCAGCTGAGAATACCGATCCATAACTTGTAAAGGGCCCACCATGAATTTCCAGAATTAAAGGGTATTTTTTGGAAGGATCAAAATCAGGTGGTTTTACCAGCCAACCTTGTATCTTTCTCTGATCGAAAGAAGATTCCCACCAAAGTTCTTCAACCTCAGCCAAATTTCTATAGGAAAAAAGATCATCATTAAGTTTAGTAATTCTCTGATTATTACCCTTAAAAAATGCCCCTAAATCAGCGGGATGCTTTGTACCCCCTAAGGTATATGCGAATTTGTTGTTCTTTGATACGGTGAAAGAAGCTGCATTATAGGGCCTTCCTAAGGTGAGACCTCCTAAATTATCTAATATTTGAGTTACTTTACCTGTGGTAGAAATAAAACCTACTTTCGAATCTCCCTTATCATTATATTGAAAGTACAATCCCTTGCCATCCCCAGACCAACTAATGTCCTGAATATCCCTGTCAAAATCTCCCGAGAGAAGTCTCGAATTTGTCCCATCTCCATCCATAAGGTATAATTGAGTGATCTGATATCCCTGATATTTATCATCAAATCCTGTATAGGCAATATGCTTTCCATCCGGGGATAGTGCAGGGCCCATATCTGGTCCGAGCCTATCCGTAAGTGCTTTAATAGAATTATCTGCTAAACTAAGCTCTTGAATTTCGCTATTCTTTGGTTCAAATTCATGGTTTTCACTAAGGTTAGCCGTGAAATACAACCTCCGGTTGTCCTTTGACCATATTGGAGCCCTATGATCATATTCTGTAAAAGTGAGTTGCCGCGGTGTGCCCCCATCAGTAGATAAAATAAAAAGCTGGTCATTACCACTTTTGTAATACCCTTTACCATCACCACGGTAATTGAGTTCATCTATATAAACAGGGGGTTTGTTCCATTTAGCACCTTCTGGTTTAGTTGGTAATTTTATGATAGATTCAGATTTTTTTGGGACAAACATTGAAAATGCCAAATGTGCATCATCATAAGACCAGCTAACACCTCCCGGGGATGATGTTGTATTTGTAAGGGCAACATATTCTTTGGTGTCCATCCACATCATAAAAAGTTTGATTTTATCATCCTGCATGTTTGATTTAAACACAATTTTATGACCATCATGCGACCAACGTGGAGCAATATCATTTTGGTTTCCGGTTGTTAAGGGCCTGTTTTGTGTGCCGTCAAAATTTACTATCCACAAATTTGATAGATTCTTATCGGTCATTATATCCTTAAAATTTCTCACATAAATAATTTTGGTCCCATCCGGCGATATTTGCGGATCAGAGACAAATTCCATGTTAAAAATATCTGTGAGTTCCAGGTTGGTTTTTTGCTGTCCGAAAGCAGTAAAGCCAATAAAGGATGCAACGAATAGAAGTGAAAGAATTTTTTGCATGATTCGTATTTTGGATTTGAGAGTAAATTAATAAAGATTGTTGTAATGTTCTAATATAGGTCTTAAAGTATTTACAAACCTGTATGGTACCTGCAAAAATTATAGGCAAAACAAAACCCGGTATTTACCGGGTTTTGAAAGGTTGGTTAGTTTAAAATCTATTTCATTTTAAAACTACAGCATTAGTTTTTATCAATATTTGTAATAACTACTGTCTGTTTTGAGCATTGACGGTACCGCTAAGTCCACTTAGATCTTCCCTAAATGACCATAATTCTGAACGATCTCCGTTGGTTGCTGCTTCTACGTCCTGAAGAAATTTCGTAAAACTTCCTTCGCCATGTACTTCTTCAAACTTTTTTGGAAAAGTGTCTTCACGACCCATCCAACCAGAATTACTAAAGAAATTTACAAAGGCCATATCTCTGCCATCCTGGGTATCGGGCATTTCATTAGTGTAAACGCCATAAGTATCATCAGGATTTTTTTCCATATTTACCTTCTTAACTCTTTCCAGAATACTGATCATTTCAGGATACTTAAATCGTTTGAAATCTACCATGAATACAGATAAATACTTTAAGTCAAAATCGTTGGGAAAATTGGAGAATTGTGGATGAAACTTCCAGTAGGTAACGTCACTTTCAGCTGTGGTATAAGGAACCACATTTTTACTCCAATCCTCGTCATGCCCATCAGCGGCCGGTCTGCTATCCATTGCGCTCCAGGGTAAAGGACCCATTGCCCAAATATATTTCCCGGCATTTTTCCCATTCGAGATCCAATAAACACGGGCGCCATGGGTACCTTCTGCATGATATTTTTTGTTATGTGCGGCTAATCCTGCTTCAAATTCCATGGTTTTAGACGGAATAGCGGTTAACATTACATTTTCCAGGACCACGTATTCATCTGTGCCTTGGGACATTACCAAAAAAGGAATAAGTAATATCACATAAAGAATTTTTCTCATTTTGATTTTAATTTTAGGTTAGAAATTTATTTTGCATTTTAATATTAGTTAGCCTTAGGTGGTGTTAGTGTGTATCCTAATTGACTTAACATACCCATATTGTCAAAAAAGGCATCCTCTTGAACCGCTAGTCCATTGCTGTCAAATACCCAAACACTATAACCATGGATCTCCATTTTTTTACCTGTTGGGGGATTGTCCATAAATGGCCCGGTGTTAGTGCCGATACAGGTCCAATTTAAATAGGACTTTCCATCCTTAAGAAAATAATCGTCCAGTCTTACTTCGAAATCCGGGAAACCAGTATGGAATTGTTTCATCAATGCTGTATACTCAGACTGGTTGTTGGCTTCTCTTATGCCATTAGAGTTCCTGATGACATTAGCAGCGGTAAGTGCCTTAAAGGCTTCAGCATCATTATTGTTCCAGGCCTCAACCAATTCATCATGGTTGGTCATAATGATTTTTTCTAGTTCAGGCATATTTTTCATCTCCTCAATTTCACGGAGTGCCGTTTGCATGATAGAATTATCCCAAAAACCATTTTCCTGCACCACTTTTCCGTCTAAAACGCGCACAGAGAGATGCACAGGTAATACAATTACTTTGTTATTTTCTTTAAGGGTGCCTTCCCATCTTCCCCAGAAATTAATCCATGTATTCCCATTATCACTTATTATTTTTTCATAAACCACATCTTCACCAAATCCATATGAGCTTAGAAGGGCAATATTAGCTTTATGCCCTTCCATAGATTGGGTCACGGTTATACTGTCATCCCATTGATTATAGTGGACTTTTGCCGTATCAGCGTATTTTTCCTTCCAGCTGTCCCAATCCCCTTTTTCGTAATCGGCCAGCAACCCTTTTACGAGGTCAATTTCAGAACCGGATGTACTATACCTTTCCGCTTTTTGCTCACATGCCATAAAAAGAGATACAGCAAGGCCTATTAAAAATATTTTTTTCATTTATTTTTAAATTTTTGCTTTAGTCTAATTTTCCATCATTTCTTCCTCGACTTCCATTATTTCTTCCTCGACCTCCATCTCAGATTCAATTTTTTGCATTACCGCCATATACTCCGATAAATCGTAGTACGCATGTTCTTCTACCATTTTGCCATCCACATATTGTACAGTAAGATGAACCGGAATTATTAGTTCCTGGTTGTTGGCTGCAACGGTTCCTTCCCAGGTACCCCAGAAATTCACCCATTTTTCATTGTCATCATCAATTACCATTTCGTAGAATATATCCTTGTCTGTAAATCCATAACTTGAAGTAGCCACTAGTAATTCTTTAAGACCTTCCAGTATTTCTGCCGGTGAGCTCTCATCCAGGGTATTGTGAGATAATTTGGCCGTATCTGCGTAATGCGACATCCAGGCGGTCCAATCTCCTTCATTATAGGCCTTAATATGAGCTTTTGCCATATCTATTTCCGGTGAAGAAGAGAAGTATCTGGGTTCTGCATTTTTACAGCTTATAAAAAATGTAGTTGCTAAGCATAATAAGAGAATTTTTTTCATGTTTTAATTTTTAATGGTTAGAAAATAGTAAAAACCCCAATAGTTTTGACTATTGGGGGTTATAGCAAATATTTATTGGGATGGACTATAAGCCATGTCTGGTCTCATACTTCCTGTAAACACCTCAAATTTTAACAAATTACTTCTTAATTCGTTGTATAATTTAGGCCAATCATCACCTAGGAGCTCATTGTTTGCGGTTACCTTCTCACTATAGTCAACAGCATTTTTTGCAGCCGCTGCTACCAAATAAAATTCTCCTCTGGTACCGAATCCACTTTTGTAAACCCTGTAATAGAATTTTGAGCCTTTACTAGCAAATAAATTGGTTATGGCTTCCATATTCTTTTTTACCAAAGCCCGGTTTGCAGGTGTAATATAGAAATAGAAGAATTTGCGATAATCTTCACCTTCAGGTGTTTGAGTGATGCCTTCGGGCATATAGGAGAGTGCTTTGTCTAAATTTATGATATAATCCTGTTCAACATCATAACATTCATCCATTCGGTTAAACATATTGGAAAAGGACTCTTTACCCATTTTTTCCATCAAGGTTGTGAAGATTGGCTTGTCAATCTCTGCCATATTTGCAATAGGCGATACCCATAAATACCGGTCATCTTCTGTATTGGTGACAATGGTACTAATTTCCTGAATGTTATGTTTTTTTAGGTTATCATTAAATTCTTTGCAAATTGATTCGTAATCGGCGACTTTAGAGGGTTTTACTACATCCTCATGTACCCAATATGCCTGTGAATTACTCTCGTCCTGGGCGAGGCCTATGGCCCCGGTAAGTATTAGTAAAAATAAACTTGTTAATCCTGTCTTTAATGTTCTCATTGTTGATTCTATTTTGGTTAAACTAATTAATATATAGGGTTAAAATTATTCAAGTACGGGTGCTGTAAGGGTATAACCCAATTGCTGCAACAGATCTAGTTCGTTATAATACACGTCTTCCTTATATAATTTTCCTTCTTCTGTGAAATAAAGATGTGAAAGCCCCTGAATCTTAATTTTTTTACCTGTAGCCCGCATCTCACCAAACACCCCGGTATTACTTCCGGTACATTCCCAGTTCATAAATATGTTGTTACCTTCAATATACGCATCACTGTATTGAATTTTAAGATCAGGAAAACCTGTAAAAAAAACATTCATGTGAGCCGCCATTTCATTTTTATTCCCTGCCACTTTGATACCATTGAGTAATCTAATAAAATCCTTCTCAACTAAACTATTTAGTCTGGATACCTTTTGATCATTCCAGCATGAATCAATAAATACACTTAAATTATTGGATAGTTTATCGTTCATAGACAATTTTGCGCCTTTGTTCTCCGGCTTGCAAGCTGTAATTACAACTAATAAAATTAAAATACTAATAACAGATTTGGACATGGTTTTCCACACAGATTACCCGATAAGTGTTCATTACACCTATGCGGTTAGCTAAAGACGTAATATACTGGCACAAATAAAAGCATGAATGGACGAATAGCCCTATTTATTGTCCGAATGTCTATTTTCACTTAGCGAAGCAATTATTACGTTATAATTTGTATATTTAGAGAATCACTTTTCCCCATCGATTATTTTTAATTTAAAGCGGTGAGCCGATTTTTAACGGTTTTGGTTTTCTTCATTTGTTCATTTTTGAGCCCTAAATTTCTTCAGTCCCAGATTACGGACTTTGATATTGAAAATTCCTACAAAAGAGTGTTTGTTGATACAGATAATTTTGGCACTTCATATCTGGACTCCCTTGAGAGTTCATACCCTTTAAGCAAAATAGATACAATTCAGTTCAATATTCTCAATGACCTTGCCTATTACTGGCATACCAGGAATTTAACAAAAGCGCTAAATTTTACAAAGGAAGGATTACAACTAACTCGTGAAAAAAAAGATTCCTTATGGGAAGGCAGGTTTCAAATTACTGAGGGCGCTATTCTTTTAAGGATGGAAAAACTGGATAGCGCACGCTTTGCTTTAGAATCCGCTATGAAAAAAGTTTTGGAGAAAGACTTGCCATTGGTCTATACTCAGTTGGGATATGTATATGAAAGACAGGGCAAACTGGATAAGGCAGCCGATATTGCTATGGAGACGCTGCTATTAGGAGATCAATTAAAAGATAAAAGAGCAATGGCCGTTGCTTTTAGCGATTTGAGTAATATATTTTGGAAACAAGAACGCTATGAAAAGGCTTTGGAATATGGCCTAAAGGCCTTAGTTCTTTTTGAAGAAAGAGGATTAAACGACCTGGATTATGATTTTACACTGTATGTAGTTGGGAATTGTTATCTGGCGCTTGATAAACATGAAGAAGCTCTTAATTATTACGAACATTCTATAGCAATTGGTGAGCGATATGGCTTTTATAATAATTTATGCGATGTATATATTTCTATGGTATATTTAAAGGCCTATCTGAACGATTTTGATGCCGCAGATCTTGCAGGTGAAAATGCCATTAAATATGGGCAATTGTTGGATAATAACTTTATGTTAATGCGTTCATGGCTGTCTATAGGTAAATTACAAAACCTACAGGGAAAATACATTTCGGCAATTGAGAGTCTTGAGAGAAGTATTGACATTGCCACTGATGATTTTGGAGATGATTTTTATCTTAGTCAGGCCTATGAAGCATTGGGTAAGGCCTATGCCGGAAATCATAATTACCGGGAAGCCTATCAGGCCTATGCGGAGTATGATAAACTTAAAAAGGAGATATTTACGGCAGAAGCAGATCAGCATATTTCGTTATTACTTACAGAGTTTGATGTGGCTCAAAAAGAGAGTACAATCATGGTCCAGGAAAATCAAATTAAAAAACAAAGATCCAGGCAGACGATGATGATCCTTATTGGAGGTTTATTGCTCTTAATTTTAATACTTTTATACAATACCATACAAACCAATAAGAAGAAAAACCGATTGCTTAAAAAGCAAAATGATGAAAAAGAATTTTTGCTAAAAGAAATACACCATCGTGTAAAGAATAATTTGGAAATAGTTTCTAGTTTATTATCACTGCAATCTGAACAAGTAGGGGATTCTAAGGTTGCCGCCGCCATGCAGAAAAGTCAGCATCGGGTGCATAGTATGAGTATGATTCACCAAAAACTTTATCAGGGGAAAAGTTTTTCTTCCATTGAAATGAAGGAATATTTCATGAAACTTGGTAATTATATTGTAGAAATTTACGGGGCTTCAGAGAGAGTACATATAGCTTGTGAGATGAAGGAACTTGAATTGGATGTGGATACTGCTATTCCAATAGGTCTAATAGTGAATGAGTTGCTTACCAATTCTCTAAAATATGCTTTTCCAGAAAATCGTAATGGACTTATAAAAATTATTCTAATAGAATTGGGGGATCAGTTACACCTCGAAGTGTCAGATAACGGTATAGGGAAAAATTATCATGAAAAGATCGAGGGTACAGGCTTTGGCACTCAATTAATAGAATTACTCACCAGGCAATTAGAAGGTAAAATGTCCTTAAGTGTCAAGAAGGGAACAGCAGTTTCTTTTGAATTTCAAAACCATAAAGCAGCTTAAAAATGGAGAAGTTAATTAGAATTTTAATAGTGGAAGATGATATGATTATCGCCGCAAATCTTTCGTTACAATTAACAAAACTGGGTTACGAAGTCATTGGTATTGTTTCCAAAGGTGAAGACGCAATTAGTAATGCAAATCAAAATAAACCTGATATCATTTTGATGGATGTAAATCTAAAAGGAGCTATTGATGGCATAGATGCAGCTATTGCTATTCATCTGCAAAATGAAATACCTATAATATATTTAACAGCTAATAATGATGATGGCACTTTTTCAAGAGCAAAAGAAACACAACCTTATGCTTTTATTTCGAAACCCTTTAACAAATTAAATCTTCAGCGTACAATTGCACTAGTTGTCGAGAAAATAAAGGATAACGGAAGGTTAAAAACATACCAGACGGAAAGTAATTTACAGGTTTTACCAGATCGAATTTTTGTTAGGCATAATGGGAGGATGGTTAAAATATTGTTAGACCAGATTCTTTATATTGAGGCCGAACGAAACTATTGTAATATTATAACTTCAATAGGTAAATACCTGGTTGTGAGTACTTTAAAAACAATTGAAAATGAACTAAAGGCTAGTTGTTTTTTACGTGTTCACAGGTCATTTATCGTTAACATATGCAAATTGGATATTGTAGCTGATAGTCATCTGGAGATAGACAGAAAAGTTATTCCAATAAGCAAGTCATATAAGGAATTTCTGCTGGGAAGATTACATACCATTTAAAGGTGAAAAGAGTAGTTTTCTTCTAATTTAAACTTACTTATTTAAGTTGTTATTTTTTTTCATGGCTTCTGCTATAGCATGTCCACTGCTGGTGTCTCGTTTTTCTAACTCCTCGATTATTTTTGGATGATCGTGTTCACGACCTTGCGATAACTTATAGGCTGCCTGTATTTCCTTGATTTGAATCTCAAAACCTATTACACCCCTAACTTGCCTGAGGGTGTTCTTGGACAAATTATGCATGGATATGGGATTTTCTGATTGTTGTTCATATTTGTCTACCAGTTTGTGAAGAGAAGTCATGAGCGCCTTTTCGTCCTGTATTTGTAATAATCCGTAGATATGTACTGCAATATAATTCCAGGTAGGAACTTCTTCTTCTGCGTACCAGGATGAAGAAACGTAACTATGTGGACCGTTAAAAATACAAAGTACTTCAGTGCCTTCGGTGAAATATTTGCATTGCGGATTTGCTTTTGCAATATGACCTAAAAGGATGTCATTGCCATTGTTATCCTTCTCTAATTCTAACGGTATATGCGTGGCCCAGGGTTTTCCGTTTACATGGTTTATCAAAATACCAAAGGAGTTATTAATAATGAATTCCTTTACTTCTTTCAGATTTTCATTTTTATAGTGTTGTGGGATATACATAAGTTTAACGTTGCTTATTCTCCACTATAGGAGGGTCTAAATTACAATTAGTCACTCAAAAACTACAGTTCAGGAAGTCTTTTTTATTTAGGGACTGGTTTTGTGGCATTTTTGAACTATTAACCTTTTAACACCAAAAAATGAAAAACACATTATTAGTAATATCTTTCTTTATAGGACTAACTGTATTTGGACAGGATAAATATACCAAAGGGATGCAAAAGGCATTTGCCCTTTGGGGAGAGGAAAAGACAACAGAAGCGTCCAATCTTTTTGAACGCATTGCGATGGTGGAATTGGATAATTGGCTGCCATATTATTATGTTGCTCAGGTAAATACTTTGCGCTCGTTTGGCGAAATAGATAAAGAAAAAATAAACCAACAGCTGGAAAAAGCGCAGGAATCTAATGATCTCGCCAAGGCCATATCGCCTGATAATCCCGAAATACCAGTACAGCAGGCAATGATCCATACAGCCTGGATAGCTTTTGATGGTGCCACTTATGGAATGACCCTCTCAGCAAAGAATGTTGCTATATATGCAAAGGCATTAGACCTGGCCCCTGATAATCCCAGAGTGGTTTTGTCTAAGGCTGAATGGGACATGGGTTCTGCCAAATACTTTGGAAATGACACCACACCATATTGTAAAGACGTGGCAAGGTCATTGGAACTTTTTACTAACTTTAAACCTGAAGGACCATTTTATCCTAATTGGGGAAAAGAAAGAGCGAAAATGGTCCTCAATAATTGTGATAATCAGAAAGTTAATAAATAATTAATGCTTTAAATAATGAAATTTCTGTTTAAGACATTTTTAGTTGGGGTATTTATTGGGCTGGTCTTATCCGTCATTTTTATTGGTATTGAATTTTTTGCAAATGGTTCAGTTCAATTTGATAGAGAATTTTTCGTAGGTGTTGGTTATAATCTGCTTTATTCCGTGATACTGACCATTATTAACAGTGCTTTTTTTGATTATTTAAATCACCGGGTCGTTTGGAAAAAATACGGCAAATACAGACTGGTTATAGGAGCCGTTGGCGGAATAGTTCTCACCATGATTGGCATTCTTTGGATAAGAATATTGATTCGAATGGGTTTTGAGGGGGCTAATTGGGAGGAATTTCTCGCTGGAGAAAGGGCCATCCATTACCTTATAGCACTAATTATCACCATTGTATTTATTGTTTTTTTTCATGCGCTTTACTTTTACAGGGCATTACAGGATAAAAAAGTCAAAGAGCAAAAGATAATTGCAGGGACAGCTTCCGCAAAGTTCGATGCTTTAAAGAATCAGTTAGATCCTCATTTTTTATTTAACAGTCTTAATGTACTTACAAGTTTAATTGAGGAGGATCCTGATCAGGCGCAAAAATTTACTACCTCCCTATCTAAAGTATACAGGTACGTTCTGGAACAAAAAAACAAGGACCTGGTAACTGTTGACGAGGAACTTCAGTTTGCTAAAACATATATACGATTACTAAAAATGAGATTTGAAGACAGTATTGTCTTCGATATTCCGGAAAAGTGCAGTAACCCAGAAGCTAAGATAGTGCCGCTTTCCCTTCAACTTTTACTGGAGAATGCGGTTAAACACAACGTAGTTACCACTACAAGACCTTTGCATATTAAGGTTTTCGAAGACGGCGAATCACTTGTTATTCAGAATAATTTGCAAGAGAAACAGGTGGTCAAGAAGAGTAGTGGGGTAGGCCTCAGGAATATTCAACAGCGTTATAGTATCCTTTCGGACAAAGAAGTTCAAATTACAAAGACCTCGAAGGATTTTACAATCTCGTTACCTATGCTTACTAAAATGATTAGCTTGAGGGAATCACAGCAAATCTATATCAGTGATAAGAGATATCAGAAAGCCAAAGATCGAGTAGAGGCAATTAAAGGTTTCTATGGAAATCTTACTGCTTATTGCATTGTAATCCCATTTTTGGTTTGGTTAAATTTTAGGTCAACAAGTTTTCCATGGGCAATCTTTCCTGCATTGGGATGGGGTTTTGGACTTTTAATGCACGGAATAGAGGCTTATGGTTATAATCCTTTATGGGGGAAGAGCTGGGAGGAAAAGAAGATAAAGGAATTAATGGATAATGATAAGTTTTAGGATGGGATTCAGTCAATTCTAAATTACAATTCATCGGTTTAATAATACGATTGAGAAACTTAAATTTAAAAGGTTGTCCAACATTTCGGAATTTTGAATTGTAATTAATAACAGAATCATTTACAAAACAGGAATCATGGAAAACAATAGAAAAGATGCCGGTTATTTAAGGGCAAAAGAACAAGTAAAAGCTATTAGGGAATTTTATGTCAGTATTACTTTATACTGCATGGTTATCCCTATTCTAATATGGATAAATTATCAGACTACCAGCTTTCCCTGGGCAGTTTTTCCGGCACTTGGCTGGGGCTTTGGCTTGTTAGTTAAGGGTATGGCTGCCTATGGAATTAATCCTTTGTGGGGGAAGGTATGGGAGCAAAGGAAAATACAGGAATTAATGAATAAGGAAGGTTTTTGAACTACTCTGTAACATAATCCCTTAGGGCCCATTTTTGGAATAACACTAATATATAAATAACTATTAACAAAAATATTATGGAAGATTTTAATAAAGAAGCTAAATACCTCAGAGCAAAAGAACGTGTAGATTGCTTAAAGAAATTCTATGGAAATTTATTATCGTATACACTAGTAATTTCGCTTTTGGCTATAATAAACTACTGGACGAACGAGTGGCGGTATATGTGGTTTTTATGGGCCGCATTCGGATGGGGAATTGGGATAATATTTCACGCTATTAAAATTTTTAATTTAAATCCATTTTTTGGGAAGGATTGGGAAGAGCGCAAGATTAAGGAGATCATGCGGGAAGATGAACATCAAAACAGATGGGAGTAAACTATTTATAACAAATTATATTAAATATGATACTAATGGATATTGGCAATAATAATAAGCTCGAAAGGGCTAAGAAGAGAGTGGAAGAGATAAAAGGATTTTATATACATTTGGCTGTTTACATAGTGATCAATTCTTTTATTCTTGTGAATATTTATATAAGGAATATGGCTGAAGGAGAAAGTTTCTGGCAATTTCCTACTTTTTTTACTTTAATATTCTGGGGAATTGGACTGGCATTTCATTGGGCACATGTATTTAATTTTAACCCATTCTTTGGAAAAAAATGGGAAGAACGTCAAATTCAGAAATATATTGAAAAAGACAAACGTGAAGCTGAAAAATTCAAGAAATAAAAGCATTAAGACAAAGTGCTCTATTATTATGGCAATAACGGTAACTGATTAAATTATTTGGATGAATGTATTGATAATTGAAGATGAAAAACCCGCTGCTAGACGACTAGCCAGGTTGCTCACTGAACTTAATGTTAGTGTATCTACAATGCTTCATTCTGTGGAAGAAGCAGTGGAATGGTTTCAGAAAAATGAACATCCTGACTTAATTTTTCTTGATATTCAATTGTCGGATGGCTTATCATTTGAAATTTTTGATCTGGTTGAGGTTAATAGTGCTATTATTTTTACCACAGCTTATGATGAATATGCATTACAGGCATTTAAACTTAACAGTATAGATTATCTTCTAAAACCAATTGACGATGAAGAGTTGGAGAGTGCAGTTAAAAAGTATCAAAACCTGAAACCGGATCCTGATCAGATAAGTCTGGATTTTGAGGATATTAAAAAATTACTTGTTAATCCCCTTGAAAGAAAATACAAAAAAAGATTCACTATTAGACTTGGGCAGCATCTGAAAATTATCAATGCCGATGAAATTGAAAGTTTCTATAGCGAAAATAAAGGTACATATGCTGCAACGACAGAAGGAAGAAACTATCTTCTGGATACTACATTAGATAACCTTGAGAATGAATTATCACCACAAATATTCTTTAGAGTGAGCAGAAAGTTCTATGTCAATATCAATCACATAAAAGACATTATTTCTTACACCAATTCTCGCCTAATAATCAAATTAAATCGCTATAATGAACAGGAAATAATCGTGAGTAGGGAAAGGGTTAGAGATTTTAAGTTATGGTTAGAATAAACACCGTTAAATATTTGATAAAGAATTGATTAAATGTAACTATAGATTTTTCTTATAGTTGATTTTTTGTAGCTTTTCCGGACTTTTTATCTACCCTATTGTCATCAAATGCAGAGGGCAGTAATTTAGGGATTAATTTAATAAAAATTGGCAATAAAACTGCACCTCCGGGTAATAAAAATATAGCCAGGGAAGGTATGCTCTTAAAAATATCTATAAGCTGATTTTGAACTTTTACCTTTTCTTCCGGACTTAGGTCCTTGACCGTGGACTTAGAAAGCAGTTGCATCAATTCTTTACTCTCTGATAATTCTTTTTGAAGTCTTTTATTGTTTCTCAGGATTAGTTTATTGACCACTTTGGACATGCTGTCATAAAATTGAACTGCCATGTTTGGGTCTTTCAGAAAGGGGATATTCGCTGAGTTTTTTTCAAAGAAGGAAGTAATTTCCTCCAATGATCTGGAAATCTCTTTCCTTTCAAAACCAAGATCCTTACCAATACCAAAGATAAATTCGGATTCCTGATATTCCAGTGTTTTATCTTCCCAAACAGTAAGACATGCCACATCCAGAAAATAATGATTTTCCCAGATTGCTGAATTATTCAATAGCTGGACTCTGTATGAACCATCAAATTTTTGTTTTTCGCCATCAATAAATGTCATTGAAGAAGCAAAAAGTTGGGCTAAACGCTCGTCTGTTTTGTTTTTCTCCTTAGAGTTTAGTGCATGTGAGGTAACATTTATAGTCAGGTATTCTAACGTTTGAGCGTGTTCCCTAATATTTTCGCCCCCGTTCAAGTAATATTTGAATGTAAGAACATCAATAAATAATAGAGAGTTGGTAATAATTCTGTTGAAGGTTTTACTAAATACATTATCGCCCAGGTAAACCCTTGATTCAATCAGTTTTTCGAGTTGTTTGGAGGTTTTACTGCCGGCAAGGATTTTATTAAGGAAAGAAATATTACTAATATTAAGTTCTCGATAAAATTGAAAAATTGTTTGAAGAAAATCATCAAAATTAGAATTGTTGTGTTCTAATTTAAAAGTAAAGAATAAGGCTGTTAGCAGGTTAATCTTTGCCTTCTCATCCTCAGATAAAGTGTGTTCAGGGTTAATAAAACGTGGAATCTTGATATTTAAACCATAGACAAAACCGGATGTTTTAAGTCCCCCGTAAAGATCCCTGAAATCTGCAAAAACTTCAAGATTATCTTTTACATCATGCCCGAATTTGTCAATCCAACCGGATGCGGATGGGTTCATTGGCTTAAGCTTTTAAAATTCAAAGTAAAACAAAATATGGGACATTCACTTTGTTCTCCTTGTTATTAAAAATGAAAATAGATAGGTTATGAAAGTTTTCAACTTAATTTTATTTTTGATAAACTGCAAATTGGATTAGAAAATTTGAAATTAATCAATGCTAACTTCATTTAATATTTTGGTTTTTTTTAACTTTTTTTTAGGAAATTATAGATGAAATGCTTATGTTTAACGTTCAAATGCTATCAGAGCATTTCTGCAATGCCCCAAGTATTACAGAAATCTGAATTTATTTACTAGTACGTTTTCGAGAATTTAACCCAAATCAACCTCGTTATGGAATACTACATTTTCTCTGTTTGGTTTATAGTTATGTCGTTCCTTCTATTTAAAGTTTTTAAAGCCCATTATTCTTTGAGAAAAAAATAGGGCGTAGAAATGAATCATTTACAATTCAAATATCAAAAGTATTGGGCAGTCAAAATTTAATAATTTTGGACTATTAATACTATTAGACTTTTACTGAAAAAACCATAAACGAATAGACCTCTTAAGACAAAAAATGGCTGCGAAAATAGCAGCCATTTTTTAATAACGTTATAGGTTTTCTATTCAATGATTCCTGTACAACTTACTCTGGCACCGGCGGCACCACTTGGCTGAGATGTAAAATCATCAACTCCCTGATGTACAATTACGGCCTTACCCAAAATGTTCATATTTACTTCTTCGCAACCTATACACCACTGATCAGTACTAAATTTAACAACGGCATTACCATCTGCCTCCGCGATAAAATTACCAATATCACCTTTATGATATCCCTCGGTTGTGCCCCATTTTCCATGTGGTTCATGTGTAGGATTCCAGTGCCCACCGGAAGACTTGCCATCAGCAGAAGAACAATCTGCCTTTTCGTGAATATGTATTGCGTGTTCTCCAGGGCTCAGACCGCTTAAGGTAGCTTTCATCATCACCGTACCATTTTCCTCCGTAAAAACAACTTCTCCCATTACATTACTGTCACTTTTGGGTTCCATTGAAAATTTTATAACCTCTACATTCATTTCCTCAACCATGATGATTTCCGTAGGCTCTTCCGAAACAACATCGCCCTCTTTATCAGCCTTTTTGCCATCCTTACAATTATAAAAGAGACCAAGAACCAAACTAAGGATTATGATTTGTATTTTCCTCATTTTTTTCGTTTTTAGTTATGTTTGAAAGTTACATAATAATCACTGGCAAGTCAATACAATATTTAAAATCATTTGAATTAAACCATAGGCTCCCTTATTCCCTTTTTAAGGTAAATACACAGAAGAATAGATTTTATATTGTGTTTATCTAACATTTAATACCTATCCATCACCTGAATATTGGTTCTAAGTTCATTCCCTTCAAAAGGAATGCTTCTTTACGCTATTATATTAGTGATAACCTGGGTCTCGCTGTGGAGGGTTTTGTGAACCGGACACTTATTTGCTATTTCCAAGATGCGCTGAGTCTGCTTCTCTTCAAGACTGCCAGTTAGTCTTAGCTCCCTGTGAAAAGTATCTATTTTTGCCCCGGGCGACTCACAATCCCGGCAATCATCTGCATGTGATTTGCTATATGAGGTGTGCACTTCAACATTTTGCAGGTCCCATCCTTTCCGTTTTACATACATATTAATAGTCATGGCCGTGCAGGCAGACAAACCTGCTGAGACCAATTCATATGGAGAAGGTCCAAAATCATTACCACCAAATTCTTCCGGTTCATCCGCTATCATATAATGATTACCTACTTTCATTGAAGTTGAAAATCCTTCATCCACATCCAGGCTGGCTACCACCTGATGTTTAGAATTAATGCTTTTATCAGGAAGTATTTCGAGGTAACGTAGTGCCCATCCCGATATTACTTTACCTGCATAGGACGAATCCTTTTTATCTGATAGTAGGTGATCAGCCCCATCTAGAGAAATAAAGCTCTTTGGATGATGTGCGGTAATATAAATTTCTTCTGCATTTTTAATAGCAACGGTTTGATCTTGTGGTGAATGTAATATCAAAATAGGTTTACGTAATTCTTTAACTGTTTGTGGAAGAGTCCTATTTTCCAAATCCTCCAGAAATTGTTTTTTAATAGTAAATTCGCGTCCGCCTAAATTAACCAAGGCTTTACCTTTTAAGTTTATTTCTTCGATATTACTCTTAAGTAAATCTTTTACATGCACAGGATTAGAAGGTGCTGCAATCGTGGCTATAGCCTTTACCGAAGCTATTTCTGTTGCCGCAAGGAGTACTGCAGTTCCCCCAAGAGAATGTCCTATTAAAAGAGTTGGTGCATTATGTGTGCTACCCAGATATTCTGCTGCAGCTATCAAATCTTCGACATTGCCGGAGAAATTAGTGTCTGCAAAATCTCCTTCACTTTCACCCAGGCCAGTGAAATCAAAACGTAAAACACCAAAACCATTGGAAGTTAGTGATTTACTTATATTTTTAATGGCTAACAGGTTTTTGTTACAAGTAAAACAGTGGGCAAATAACACATAATTATGTGGTAGTTGATTTGCTGGTAACTCTAGTCTTCCCACCAATTTCTGGCCCGACTTATTATGAAATATTACTTTTTGTAGGCTCATATTGCTTTTTAATTAATTGATAGTCGAATGTAAGGCACTAAACTTTCTTACAGATGGAAATTGCAATCATTAGATTAGTTTATGTAAAATATAGCAATAACTCTTTAAGGTTGAACAATTTGAATATTCTTAAGTTTAGGTTTTAATCCCGAATTATTGATAATCCCTAACTGTAGGTTGTTTTTATAATTGAAACTTAGTCATACTATTGAAGCTTTAGTAAGAATAGGTTATTTTGCTTCACTCTTTTTTCGACGTAAATCCGGGTTGTAAAAAACGGCTATCTGCAAGCGATCGTAATTAGTAGTATTAAAATGGTTTTTCAAATACCCCAACTGCAGACTTAAATTTTCAACAATATATACCCCCAGAGCTGCATACAGTCTGTTCTGGCTAAAAATGTCATCCTGAAGATTCAAAAATATCTCATCATAGAAGTTGAGGAAAAGGGTATTGGTAAGTGGAAGTGTGATTTGTAATCTATACCGGGCTCTATGCTGAGTGTCAGAAGACGTTCCTGAATTCAAAAAGCGTTGTTCGAAGCGGAACCGATGCTCAAATAATAGTTCCCAAACTTTGTTTTTGAGGATAAATTGTTCAAAAATTCTGTTTTCCAGCAACTTATTTTCGTTAGGGATATCTTCAAAACTAGTATCGGTTTCAATGTAGCCATAACCAATAGTAGCAATGGCTTCAGAACTAATTTGATAATTCAGGCCAACTCTAAGTAGTAATTGATTGAAATTACTTGTGGTTTCATAATATCTGAATTGAGCTTCGGAATGAATGCTAAATCGCTCCGAAACTTTATTGGTCCCAAAGTACATATACCATGCTCCTAATTCATTTTCTCCTGTTTCCTGAGCTTGATTAACCGCTACAAAAAAAAATATAAGAATGGCTACCAATTTTCTCATAAAGTGTTCACTTTCAATTTATATTTTTCGAGCCCTATTTTTAAATTGATTTGTATTAATTGTTTTGGTTTATTTGACTGTTAAATAGGTTTCTCCATCTTTCATGACAAATTTAACCGATTTTATAACCGAAATATCCTTGGTAGGGTCTCCTTGAACCGCGATGATATCTGCCAAAAATCCCTTCCTGATTTGACCAAGTCCGTCAAGGTGAAATGCACTCGCGTTTATGGAAGTTGCAGATTGCAGCACAGCCATAGGGGTCATCCCGTATTCTACCATTAACTCCATTTCCCGATAATTTTCTCCATGACTAAAAACTCCGACATCCCCGCCAAAAAGGATCTCAACCCCTGAATTTAAGGCTTCTTCAAATGAAGCTTTCTTTTGAATAATTCTTTTGGGTACAGGGCCCTTACCTTTTATCCAACCACCATATTGCTCAACGGCTTCCGCGGCAGCAAGCGTGGGACAAAAGGCAACATCGTTTTCTTTCATTAAATTAAATTCCTTTATAGTACCGAAATCCCCATGTTCTATGGTTTCTACACCTGCAAGAACTGCCCTGCGAATTCCTTCGGGAGTACTCGCATGAGCTACTACGTAACTTCCGGCACTTTCAGCCGTAGCTACCATAACCTCAAGTTCATTCTGCAAAAAGGTGGGTTGGGCTGGTTCACCCGTTTTCCATCTGTAGTCTGCATATACTTTAATAAAGTCAGATCCATTGCCAATCTGGCTGCGTACTGTTTTAATAGCTTCATCAATTCCACTTACGGTTTCCGCTCCCAAAGGGACGGCTACCCCGTCATGAAACCCTTTTGGGCCATAAGCCCCGGTAGCCACAATTGCCGGGCCGGCAACCAGTAAGCGGGGTCCCGGAACAATACCTTCATCAATAGTTTTTTTTAGATAAACATCAGTATATCCTGCTCCTTCTGCACCAAGATCCCGCATTGTTGTTATTCCTGCCAATAATGATCTCCTGGCATAAACGGCACCTCTGATTGCCCGTTCTGCCGGAGATTCTTTAAGCACCTGATCATTCCAACTGGTTTCATTATATGGATGTAGCAAAAGATGTGAATGCCCCTCTATAATTCCTGGTAGAAGTGTCATCCCCTTAAGCAAAATGGTGTCTTTTATATTTTTTATTGGACATTTATCAAGAGGTCCGGCGTAATCAATATGATTAGCATCCACAACAACGATCCAATTAGTAAACAAATTTTCTCCATCAAATACCCTATCAGGAATCATTAGTAATTGACTCTGCATTCCGGCACTTAACAGAAAAAAGAATAGAACAAACAGCTTTTTCATTTCTGGTCTTATAATTTAAGATTGAGGATTGAAAATAAAGATAATTACCGATTTAGTATCCTTCTTATTGCAATAAATAAAAAAATAAATAGGGAAAAACCAATGAAGAAGGGAATTATATAGGATTCCAGATTACACATAAGCATTACACCTATTATTAAAAGTTGAAATCCAAGTCCAAAAGTAGAAACAGCTGTCATAAACCAATTGGGAAGATTTTGACTTACTACAGCCCTTCTGTCTAAACCATAAATTATCCTATCAAATAGTCCATATAAAATGATGTAAAGCCCAAAAAGGAAATTAACCGTGCGCTGTTTCTCTCCACTCATGGCTTTTGGTGCTTTGCGTTCAAAGACCCGGCTTGTAGTATCACCTTTGTATTTATTCCTCAGAATAACATAATAGTAATTATAGAGGGTTCCCTGCAACTCAATACCAATAAAAGCGAGGATTGTATACACTACTGACCCGTCAGTAACATACCAAATCGTAATCAGGATCATTAGATTAAGAATGATGTCTGCAACAGAATCTAAATACCGTCCTGTATAAGAGGGCTGATTTTTAATACGGGCTAATTCTCCATCTGCCGCATCCAAAATTGACTTCAATATTAGGAAGAATGCAGTGGCCCAGTAATAATGATTAAGGATACATAGGATTGCAAGAAGACCCGAAATTATAAATCCGATGGTTAGATGGACCGGGGTAAAATTGGTATTTTTTAAAGAATTTGCTATGATTCGTGCAATTGGCCTACCATAGTCTGAAAGATCTATAAATTGGTATTCCTTGGGTAATTTAGACATTATGTTTATGCCTGTTACCTATGTAGTTATTAATAACGATGACACGCTGGCTTAATATGAAGTAAAGGCTTAATGTAAAAATAACATTTAATCTAATATTAGGTAACCAAAATGGGAGTATAACTAGTTAATAGAAGCATTTTTTGCTATTTGTTGAAGTTTTTGATTAATATCTTCCTCGCTTAACCATATCCCTCTGACCATTACCCCATACAAGTCTTCTAAGGCGTTTATGTCTTCAATGGGATTAGAATTAACCAGTAGAATATCTGCGGCCATTCCTTCCTTTAATTGGCCGAAAACAGATTCCATATCAAAAAAGAGTGCTGGGTTAATTGTTCCGGTTTGTATTATTTCTAGAGGAGATAATCCTGACTTTAACAACCCGTCCATTTCGTGATGGATGGAAAATCCGGGAACATTGAATAATTGTGGAGCATCTGAGCCTAAAAGCAGACCTTGCCCGGTTTTATTCAGTGCATAGATAAGTTTTCTTCTTATGTCTATAAAGGTCTCCCATTGCGTTTCATCAAAATTTGTGCCCGGACCAGTTGATGCTTCCTTACGTTTTCTCCATTCTGAAAGGGTTGATGCAGGCATGTATTTCATTTCCGGCTGTTGAAGAAGTGTTTCTCCATCTATAGGAGCAAACCATCTTTCAAAAAGGCTTTGAGTAGGTACTATCCAGACTTTGTTCTCTTTAGAAAGTTCAACAAGTTCATCAATTTTGGATGTATCCGCCAATTGCGTGAAATTGTAGCCAAAAAAACCATTATCATTAGGATTAACATTTGCTGAACCAGGTACCAAACCTTCTAAAAACCCATCTACATGATCTATGGAGGCATATTTACTCTCTAAGACGTGTTGAATACCAACATCAACCGGTACATGTCCGGAAAATGAAATCCCCGATTCATCAGCAGTTTTAACCAATTCGTCAAACACATCAAGTTTAATTCCAGGGTGAATTTTTAAAAAATCATATCCGTCATTTTTATAGGATATTACTTTCTGCCTGGCTTCTTCAGTTGTGGTAACAGAATTTCCATTTAAGGAAGGACTTGAAGTGAATATTCGTGGGCTTAGCAGTTCCCCTTGTTCTGCCGCTTTTCGCAATTCTAAATGTGATGGATGACCTAACATTCCCCTTATGGTCGTGATACCGTTAGAGAGATATAGAAAAAGGGTTTCTTCTGTTCGTTCTATAGATGTGGGCGGCGAAGGTATATGAGCGTGCATTTCGGCCAGGCCAGGTAAGGCATATTTCCCCTGCCCATCAATTACTGTTTTATAAACCTCTTCATTTTCTATACTGTTTACAATTTTCTTAATTTTCCCTGAGTCAATTACCATTTGCCTGCCGGAGAGAAGTTCCCCTGTAATTACATCAATGACCGTAACATTAGAGATTAAAATAGCCGTGTCACTTATTTTATCCTGTGCCTGATTACATGAAATAAATATGGATAAATAGATTACAATAAGAATTTTTTTCATGATTTGTCATTTTTTAATTTAATTAAATTTCATTTAAAAATACAGCAACTGCATATAACTTATTTAACGTCACCCGCAATTATAATGTCAAAGTAGCACACAGCTATGTCAAATATAATTTATCGATTCCTTTTCTATTCGGGCAATAGTTATCTAGATTTAATATTCTCAGCGCATAATTCAATGATTTGATCTATTCGTTTAGCCCTTGTTACATCTCTTTTGGCTTGATTTAACCAATACAAATAACTTTTCTGATATGTCCTGCTAAAATCTTGATAATTTTGGAATGCAATTACGTTTTTATCAAATGCCTGTTGCAAGTCCTGAGGTATAATACCATTTTCCACATTATCCAGTTCATTCCACGATCCATTACTTTTGGCGAGTTCAATTATTTCTAAACCGCTTTGATGCATTAATCCATTTTCTATAAGTTCCTGTACATAAGTTTTATTGAGTTTACTCCAAACGCTTTTTGGATTTCGAGGACAGAAATACTGTCTTCTTTTACCATTGCCCAGGCTCTTTACGGTACTATCTATCCAGCCATAGCAAAGGGCAACCTTAACTGCTTCTTCCCACCTCATACCAGGCACTTTCATTTCAACTTTATAAAAAATCAGGTGCATGCCTTTAGAAATGGCGTAATTAATTGAAAGCCACTGTCTCCATTCTTCTGAAGTCTTAAAATACAATTCTGGTGATGACCTGATATTTGACATGAATTTTTCGAATTTGGCATTAATGAATATCTTCTTTTAAGAAAATAACAAATACTATCCTTATATTTAAAGCTTCTATATTTTTTAATCAAACGTATTACCTAAAATTAATGAAAAATATTTTTCTTTTGGCAATGGCTTTTTGGTGTCTTTTATTTATTGGCTGCGATTCCAAAAAAAGAAAAGGAAATCCGAAGGTGCTCGTATTCTCAAAGACTATGGGATTTAAGCATGCATCTATACCTGATGGTATTGCCGCCATTCAAAAACTAGGCGCCGAAAATAATTTTGAAGTAGACACCACTAAAAATGCGGCAATCTTTGAAGAAGACTCATTACAACAATACTCGGCTATAATATTTATGAGCACTACTGGTAATATTTTGGACCATAAACAGGAAGCTGGTTTTGAACGTTTCATTCAGGCTGGTGGTGGTTTTGTAGGTGTACATGCTGCTACTGATACGGAGTATGACTGGAATTGGTATGGGAAATTGGTTGGTGCCTATTTTCATAGCCACCCTTCTGGTACACCAGAGGCAGATTTTATTATAAAGGATAAGGCTTTTGCGGCAACCAGTTTCTTTGCAGATACTATCTGGCATAGGACAGACGAAATGTACAACTTTAAAAAAATAAATCCGGATATAAACGTCCTTATTACCATTGATGAAACTACCTACGATGGAGGTAATAACGGTGATTACCATCCTATGAGTTGGTACCATGAATACGATGGTGGTAGGGCATTCTACACTGCACTGGGACATACATCAGAGTCCTTTACCGAAGAACAATATTTAAAACATTTATTAGGTGGCATCCAATACGCCATAGGGGATAATCTAATACTTGATTATTCTAAAGTAAGCTCCCAGATACCACCGGACATAGATAGATTTTCAAAAGTTTCCCTGGTAGGTGGAGCAGAGTTTTTTGAGCCTACGGAGATGACCATTTTACCCAATAACGACGTTCTAGTAGGTCAACGTAGAGGTGAAATTATGCTCTACAATGCAGATACCAAAGAATTAAGTCAAGTGGCATTATTGGATGTTTATCATAAAACATTATCTAACCCTGATGTTAATGCCGAAGAAGGGCTTATGGGATTGCAAAAAGATCCGAATTATGCTCAAAATCACTGGATATATGTTTATTACGCTCCAACAGGGAATAAGTCTGTAAACAGATTGTCAAGATTTAAATTTGCAGATGGAGTTTTTGATATGGACTCCGAACAAAAAATTCTGGATGTAGACACCCAGCGTGAAATATGTTGCCATACAGGCGGATCTATCGCCTTTGGGCCTGGCGGACTTTTATATTTGTCAACAGGCGATAATACCACACCCTTTAATGAAAAAGGGGTTAAATATGTTCATAGTGGATATGCTCCTATAAACGATATTCCAGGACATCAGCAGTATGATGCCCGCAGATCTTCTGGCAATACGAATGATCTAAGGGGTAAGATTTTGAGGGTAAAAGTCAATAAAGATGGCTCTTATGACATTCCAAAGGATAATTTATTCCCGGTGGGAATGGAAAAAACCAGGCCTGAAATTTTTACTATGGGTCACCGAAACCCTTATAGAATCTCAGTTGATCCTAAAAAAGGTTATGTTTATTGGGGTGATGTAGGTCCGGATGCAAGGGAAGACAGCCTTTTAACAAGGGGCCCCAGAGGTTATGATGAAATGAATCAGGCCAGGGAGGCCGGCAACTTTGGCTGGCCACTTTTTATAGCGGATAATAAAACTTATGTAGAGTACAATTACGAAACTGGGGTTAGCGGTGAAATATTTGATCCTGAAAAGCCCCTCAATAATTCAAAAAATAATACAGGCTTAAAAGAGCTCCCAAAAGCCATGCCTGCGTATATATATTACCCCTATGCCGAGTCTTCAGATTTTCCCCAGATAGGTACAGGAGGAAGAAATGCTATGGCGGGGCCTGTTTATTATTCAGATCTTTACAATGGTACAGATGCACTTCCCGAATACTATAATGGAAAGGTGCTCATCTATGATTGGATGCGGGGTTGGATGAAAGCGGTTAGCCTCTTTGAAGACGGAACATTCAATAAAATGGAACCTTTTTCTTCAGATATTGAGGTCAATAGCCTAATAGATATGGAGGTAGGTGCAGACGGTAGAGTTTACCTTCTTGAATACGGGAGTGGTTGGTACTCAAAAAATGATGATTCGGGACTAAGCTATATCGAATACAATAGCGGAAACAGACCTCCAGTTATTGATCACATGATCGTAAATAAGACCTCTGGTAGTTTGCCATTGAATATTACAGCAGAAGTTGAGGCAATCGATAGGGAAAAGGATGAAGTAAAATATATATGGGATCTCGGAGATGGAACTACTATGGAGACACCTGAGCATTCCATTGAATATACCTATGATAAAGCAGGAGAATACAGGGTTTCTGTAGAGGTAAAGGATGATAAAAACGCCGTAGCTACCAGCGAGGTGATAACGGTGGTTGCAGGAAATTCCAGACCTGTGGTGTCTATAGATCTTAGTGGAGGCAACACCTCGTTCTTTATACCCGGTGTTCCCGTTAATTACAAGGTTTCTGTGGACGATCCCGATGGTAGTGGGAAAATTGATGAAGAAAATATTTTTGTTTCAGTTGATTATATGGAAGGGATGGATCAGGCAAATCTTTCAATGGGTCATAAGGAGGTTTCGGCTGCGGTCACTGGTAAAGGTCTTACTTTATCAATGGATTGTAAGACCTGCCATAAGGTTAACGAGACTTCAATTGGGCCAACCTATTTACAGATAGCTGAAAAATATAAGGACGACGAAAATGTACTTGGTTATTTGCAGGGCAAAATCAAATCAGGAGGAAATGGTGTCTGGGGTGAAGTGACCATGCCGGCACATCCCAACATTACCAACGTTGAATCCAGACAAATTGCAGTGTATATCGAATCGCTGGTAGAAGGAAAAACAGCAAAAAAATCACTTCCTGCCAAGGGTACAATCGTCCCAAAACCAACTCCTGGGTCTAATGTCTTAGTACTTACGGCGAGCTATACTGATGAAGGAACAGGGGAAGCCAGACCACTAACAGGTTTAGAAAAGGTTTATTTAATGGGTAGTACTGTTGCTTTTTCTGATAAAACCAAAAATGATGGATTTATGCCCGTTTCGTTTGGTGGCAGAGATTTACTTATCGTTCCGGCCAAACAGGGTTGGTTTGCTTTGGAGAATATAGATTTGTCTGGGGTGAAGGCTGTATATTTAGCAATTGGAGGACAGGCCCTACCTAAGTCCGGACTGGATTTTGAAATGCGTTTAAATGCTCCGGATGGTAAATTATTAGGAAAGGGAAGTATGCCCAATGCTACTGAAGGACAACGAAGTGGAGAAGTAGCTATAAAACTTGTTACAGATCTTGATGTAAAGGCAGAGGAGGTATATTTTGTTTATGTGCCGAAAGACCAGCAGGAGAAAACTTCAGGGGTCGCAGTTGTATTGAACGTTAAGTTCGCAAACAAATAATTATTTCTAAAACATCAATCAAGTCGGAGTTATGAACTACTAATAACGCATTCTTAACTCCGATTATATTTTTACATAGATTTTAAAGGATTTATTCAGATAAGTTTTTTACCAAAATATAGAAATTTTCATCTACCAGAACTTGTGCTGCGCCCTCAAAATTCAAGTTTTTTGTTTGCCATGCAGCTTTGGGAAAAAGCCATTGTTCATGTTCATTAACCTTAATTCTGACAGGCATGTCAAAATCCTTAACAATATTGGTATATCTGTATTTAATTATACCATCCTTAAGGCTAAATTCCAAAACCGGAATTTTAGTTGTCCGCAGATATTGATTAAAAAAAGCAGTTAGATCAATATTTGTTTGTTCGCTTAGATAATCTTCAATTTGTTGTGTAGAGACCGTTTGATGATAAAATTCTTTGTTTAATCCACGTAATATTTGCCGCCATTTTTCATCATCTTCCAGCAGTTGTCTGAGTGTATGCAGCATATTTGCGCCTTTATAATACATATCTCCAGATCCTTCATAATTAACTCCGTATACACCAATAATAGGCCGGTCATTACGAATCCTGCTTCGGGTCCCAATTACGTAGTCTGCTGAAGCTTCTGTGCCAAAATAATAATCCAAATAGAGATTTTCTGAGTAGGCTGTAAAACTTTCATGAATCCACATATCTGCAATATCTTTATATGTAATATTATTTGCAAACCATTCATGTCCTGATTCGTGAATAATAATAAAATCGAATTTTAAACCCCAGCCACTCCCGGAAAGGTCATTACCCAAATATCCATTCTGGTATTTATTACCATAGGTTACCGAACTCTGGTGTTCCATCCCCAGATAAGGAACTTCAACCAATTTGTATCCATCTTCATAGAAAGGGTAGGGGCCAAACCAATACTCAAAGGCTTCCATCATCAGGCCAGCCTGCTTAAATTGTTTTTCGGCTGAACCTAGATTATCTCTTAGTACGTAGTAATCCATGCTTAACGGTCCATTTTCTCCCTGAAAAGTTTCGCCGAAATAGACATAATCACCTATGTTAGCATTTACACCGTAATTATTAATAGGATTAGCAACAAACCAATGGTATGTTTTAGAATTTACACCTTCTTCAATTTCTCTTAAACGACCATTGGAAACATTCATAAGATCTTTTGGTACAGTTATGCTAATGGCCATACTATCCACTTCATCATACATATGGTCTTTATTGGGCCACCAGACACTCGCTCCCAGACCCTGACAGGAAGTTGCGACAAATGAATTGCCATTTTTATCCGTACTCCAGGAGAACCCGCCATCCCAGGGAGCATTAACAGCTTCCTTCGGATACCCCGAATAGGAAACGATTAGTTCATTGTATTTGCCAACTTTTTGTGGCTTTAAAAGGGTAACCCAGTGTGCATTCCCTATGGAATTAAAAACAAGATCGTAACCATCTTGAGTTACTTTTGTTATGTTCAGCGGTGATTGCAGGTCTATTTGAATAACCTGATTTTCACTTAATACTTTGTATCTGATGGTATTGCTTCCCGAAATATATTTCTCCTCCGGATTAACTTCAATGTCCAGGTCGTAATAATTCAAATCCCACCATGCCCTTTCGGCAGTAATACTTCCTCTAAGAGTGTCTTGCGCGGTAAAAAGTGGTGCCTGGCAGTAAACAGGTAGTACTAAAAGAAGTACGACGGCAAGAAGTAAAAATCTAATCATATTAAAAAATTTATAAGCAACACCTATTTTCAATGGCTATTTTATTAAGGCCCTTTTAGTTTTATCAGTTTTTGATTCTACGTTACTTTTTTCTGCCCATATGCGAATATTAATTAAAGGGAGAATGGCACATAAATGATATTTGCTTTAATAAAATAAGAACTATTAAATTAAAGGTCCATTTCCAGTAGATAAGAATAATCACTTCCCTTAAGAATAGTGAGAAAGTCGTTTGTGTTTAAAAGCTCAAATACTGCTTTTTGTTTATCTTCAGCATGGCGGTAATATGATTTAGAAATCAGGTACCCTATCGCATATCCCAGATCATGAGGCCTGTCATCAATTGAACCTCCGTTATACAGCCATTTTGAATTGTCTTCCGAAAATAAATCGTTTTTAAGGTCATTCATAATTTTCTGCTCATTTTCTTCATCACTAAGATACATAAGATTGGAATTCTTTAATTCTTCCCCGGAACACAATTCCACCAGAAAATCACATACCCCTTCACCGATTACCTGAGCAAGAACTGTTTCATTATTTTTAGTATCCTGATAATTTTGTTGAAAATGCATTAATTCATGTATGGTAAGTCCCGGTAGGTCTGAAACCTTCATGATAGCTTCTTTTTGCCAATTAGTTAATCCTGCGGTGGGCATTGAGTCAGATCTGCCATACATATCACCTCCAACAAACATTCCCATTTCAGTTGCTGTTCCACCAGAGTTTAAAATTCCCGGTACCACATATACTTTAGGAAAAACGGCTTTAGGGTAAATATTTTTAAAATTACGCATCCATCCGGCAGTTTTCGATTTTAAGGCCTTAGTACTATCCGGATTAAACTGATTTTTTAAGTAATGGAAGTAATCTGGTGAGGCATTTATCATTTGTCCATACATATTGTTCAAATTTATGTAGCGCACTACATAAAAATCACGCAACTCTCTTGGACCTTTAAATATAAATTCTTTAAAGATATCTTTGGCATTGGCAGTATCTTTTGCAGCTCGTTCAAAATAGTCCCAAAAAAGGGTCATTGAACCTAATTCCATGCTGTAATTTGAAACGTTCTGAAGCTGTAATTGTATGGAGTCTAATCTCGGTTGCAGGCTTCTCCATAAAGGTGTATCCATATTATTTTTTACAACTTGAAGCTTCGAGATTATTTTTGGGTTGGCCATGCCATTATCTATAGCCTTATGCAATAAGATAGCAACAGAATCTGATTGTCCGGCCTGTGCATATAGTGATGCCGCTTCTACATATAATTCGGAAGAATTCAAATCTCTATTCGCATTTACCAACTTATATGCAAAAGTATTGTATGCCCCAGTGCTGTCTAGTCGTTCATAATCTTCAAAGAGTTGGTTTAAATCGGGCAAATAAAGCCGGTTTATAGCTTCTTTGTCTGTTTCTTTTCCAGGTTGGCAGGAATTCAAAAAAGTTGTAAGCAAAATGATGAAGATAAAGACTCGGGGAAGGTTTCTTCTATTCATGATGTTTTATTATTCTCTAAAAATTTTATTTGGAAATACAATAATACTTTCATGTCCATTGGCTCCAACGGCCGCAACGCCAAAAAAGAAATTATCAATAACTATTCCATCTAATGTGAAAGAATTAACCTCGCCAACATAGCGACTGTGATCCCAGGTAGGTGATGTGGTATCACGCCAGTAAATCTTGTAACCAGTGGCACCTTCAGACTTGTTCCATTTTAATTTTACCGAAGCTTGTACAATACCACCTATTTGTACTTCCTCCGGTGCCGGTGGCGCAGAGGCAATGGATGCTAAATTTATGGTGTTAACTGCCGTAAGTTTTTTCGCATACTCAAAATTTACATGTTCCAATACATCGCCGTAGGCTATTCCATTTTCCATTCTGATATCCTGATGTTGCTGGGTATAATTTTCATGTGCTTCCATAATTCGGATACCTGCAAAACCAGCATCGTTAAATGGTCTGTGGTGTCCACCTCTTCCAAAACGATCCAGTCTGTAAATTAGTATCGGATTCATTTCCGGCATATACATTTTTGTAGTTTTATAAACATATCTTGCTAGTTGCCGGGAAATACCATCTACTTCTCCGCCATAGAATCTTCTTGCTTTACGCTGCTGTTCTGTTTCGGTGGGAGGCACTGGTTCTGAAAAAATTCTAAAATCGCGATTACTCACTACCCCGTCAACACCACTTATATTGCCAATCATATCATTATTCAAAATTCCCAAAATTTCCCATCCTTTTTGTTTGGCATATGCGGCAAGACCTTTTCCTCCGAAAAGTCCTTGCTCTTCACCCGATAATCCTACATAAATAATACTACTTTCAAATTTGTAATTGCTCAAAACCCTGGCGGCTTCAATAGTTCCTGCCATACCACTGGCATTATCGTTTGCTCCGGGGGAATCTGAAGTAAAATTAGTGGGATCGCTAACCCTGGAATCAATATCTCCACTCATTATAATAAACTTATTGGGGTACTTACTGCCTCGTTGGATTGCGACAACATTTACCACCCAAACATCATGGACAATACGTTGGTTCTCACCCTCTTTAACTAAATCTTTTTGGAAAAACACCTCCAGGCAGTTATCACAATTTTTGGATATTTTTTCAAATTCACTTTTTATCCAGTGTCTGGCAGCGCCAATTCCTCTCGTCGCTGAAGTCGTATCACTTAGTGTATGCCTGGTACCAAAGTTTGTAAGTGTTGTCACATCATTTCTTATACGTTCTGATGAGACATTATCAATGATCTCATATAAGCGAGAATCACTTTGAGAATAGGTTAAAGTCGAAAAGACTAATAGCAAAATAGTAGAAGATATTTTCATAGGCTATAAAATTTCCGAAGGATTAGTTCCAGTTAATTCAACTAAAATACGACTAGGATCAGGAATTTATACAAATTAGCTATCTTAATAATGTTAAATCTAAAATTCACTCAGAAAAGATACATTTGCTTTTGTTTTAAACTACACAAGGCATAGATGTAAAATAAAAATCGGTATTATCATATTATTATTTTGCTAATATCTCTGGTATAATTACTACCTGCTAGGTAATTTTAGATATAAAAAGTATGATAACTACTAAATAAACTTTTCCAATATACTTCGTACCCGCGAAACACTTTCAATATAATATTTAGCCTGGGTATTTTGCATCCCTACTTTAATGGTCACTGCCTCTTCAGGAAGTTCCTGAAACATAAATTCATCTGTCCAATCATCCCCAATGGCAAAAATAAAGTCATAATCCTTCGGTGCCAGTACCCGCATAGCTGCCCTGCCTTTATTAACATTACTACTTTTGATTTCCATTACTTTGTTACCATTTAGTACGCTTATATCATCATTACCAATAAGACTTGTAAGCACCGTATTTAACTCTGTGGCCCTGTTGGCTCCAAAGTCGGGATCGGTATTTCTATAATGCCAGGCCAAAGAATAGTTCTTTTCTTCTATAAAGGAACCAGGGGTTCTGTCTACAAATGATTCCAATACCGGATATATTTTTCCCATCCAGTCTTTTTTAACCTTTTCCAGCATTCTGAATTCTTCGCCTTGTTCTGAAATCCAAACTCCATGTTCCACAATCATATTATATTTTTTATGCATAAACCAGCGACCAAAAGTTTCTTTATCACGTCCACTTATCAAATAAATATCGTTTTCTTCCTTTTCGTTCAACTGGTCTAATAATTTAAATAGCGATTCATCCGGGCTTGCTTTTTGTGGATCAATTTTAAAACCTGTTAACGTACCATCATAATCAATAAAAAAAACTCGCTTTTTGGCCTCGCTGTAATTTTTAAGGACACCTGTTATTATATTTTCAGTAAGGCGTTTTGAAACGTTAGCCGCATCTCGGTCTTTTTGCTCTCTGAGCGAATTCATAAAGTCATTGGCCCATTTCTCCACATTATAGCGCTCAAGCCGCTTTTGAAGTATCGCATTTCTCCTTTGCTGTTCTTTCAACGGCATATTGACTGCTTTGAATAATGTATCTGCAATCTGTTCAAAATTATTGGGATTAATTAGTAAAGATTCATTCATTTCATTAGCAGAACCGGCCATTTCACTCAAAATAAGAACCCCGGTTTTATCTGTTCGTGTTGCGATGTATTCTTTCGCAACTAAATTCATTCCGTCCCTTATCGGAGTTAACCAGGCAATATCACTGGAAGTGTATAAATCAATTAAGTTTTCAAACGGCACCGATCTGTAAAAATACCAGATAGGGGTCCAGCTAACCGTTGCTAATTCTCCATTAATTCGCCCTACGAGCTCATCAATCTCCTTTTTTAAAAGTTGATATTGGGGGACGTTAGATCTTGAGGGTACTGCCAATATTATAAGTCGGATCTTTTCTTTGTATTGAGGATATTTATCCAGAAAGTATTTAAATGCACGTAACCGTTTGGCAATACCTTTACTGTAATCCAGACGATCAATAGACAATATTAACTTGTCATCCGGACTTGATTTTTTATGAATATCGAGCCTGCGCTGTAAATCAGATTGTTCCGCCTCACTATTCTGCTGGTGCGCTTTAGCGGCATCACTAAATTTTTTATAGTCTATACCCATTGGAAAGGAATCGACCTTTACAATTCTGTTATCAACGTAAATATCATTAAAACTAACTTCTGCACCCAATAACCTTCTCGCGGAACTCAAAAAGTGGCGTTCATAATCATAAGTATGAAAACCTATTAAATCTGAACCTAATAATCCTTCCAGAACTTCATCACGCCAAGGCAATATCCGGAATATCTCATAGGAAGGAAAGGGGATATGCAG